>NZ_JAMYTM010000026.1:0-84993 GCF_040322475.1 Mesorhizobium sp. M0140
GTTTTTTTTTAAAACGCTCCTGCCCCGGCCCCGCCTTCCCCAAAAAAACCCCCCCAAAATAAAAACCCCCCCCGCCCCGGGGTTTGGGGCGCGGGGGCCCGGACCACGCGCTGCCGCGTTTGATGTCGGACGATGCGGACAGCGCAACCGAAAGGGGGCCGAATGAACTGGCTTGAAAACTTGCGGCGCAGTTTCCTTGACTGGCAAGCCATGGCGGACGTGCTGCCAAGCATGATCACCATCGGATTGAAGAACACCTTGATCCTCGCGGCCGCATCCACGGTGCTGGGTGTCGTGCTCGGCATGATCCTGGCAGTCATGGGCATCTCGCAATCGCGCTGGCTGCGCATTCCGGCCCGGGTCTACACGGACATTTTCCGTGGCCTTCCGGCGATCGTCACGATCCTTCTGATCGGCCAGGGCTTTGCGCGCATCGGCCGTGAAATCTTTGGGCCTTCGCCCTTTCCGCTCGGCATTCTGGCCCTCAGCCTGATCGCCGGCGCCTATATCGGCGAAATCTTCCGCTCGGGCATCCAGAGCGTCGAGCGCGGGCAAATGGAAGCCTGCCGGGCGCTCAGCATGAGCTACGGGCAGGGCATGCGCCTGATCGTCATCCCGCAGGGCATCCGCCGCGTCCTGCCGGCGCTGGTCAACCAGTTCATCGGCAACGTCAAGGATTCGAGCCTCGTCTACTTCCTCGGTCTGCTCGCATCGGAGCGCGAGATTTTCCGCGTCGGTCAGGACCAGGCGGTGGTCACCGGAAACCTGTCGCCATTGCTGCTGGCCGGCGTGTTCTATCTCGTGATCACCGTGCCGTTGACCCACGTGGTTAATTACATCGACAACTCGCTGCGGGTCGGAAAGCAAAAGGCAGGCCTCGTCACCAGCGGCCTTGCCGAGGTGAGCGAACTGGAGAGCGCCGTCGGCAGCCCGCTCTCCGAGGCCAGCCCTGAAGACAGCTCGGCGCTTTCACGCTTCAAGGGTGGTAGTCTCGCCGTCACCAATCTCGACATGGCCTATGGCGATCTCGATGTCCTGAAGGGCGTCAGCCTGACGGTCAAGCCGGGCACGGTCACCTGCGTCATCGGTCCGTCAGGGTCGGGCAAGTCGACCTTGCTGCGCTGCCTTAACCGCTTGGTCGAGCCCAAGGGCGGTGACGTGCTGCTCGATGGCGCGAGCATCCTGGCGATGAAGCCCGAAAAGCTGCGCCGGCGTGTCGGCATGGTGTTCCAGCAGTTCAACCTGTTTCCCGACCACACAGCCCTGGAAAACGTCATGCTGTCGCTGACCAAGGTCAAGGGCCTTCCGGTGCGGGAAGCCGAGCGCATCGCCGAGGCGCGCCTCGCCGATGTTGGCCTTGCCGCACGCAAACACCATCGTCCCGGCAGTCTTTCCGGTGGCCAGCAGCAGCGGGTGGCAATCGCCCGTGCACTGGCAATGGACCCTGAGGTGATCCTGTTCGACGAGGTGACGAGCGCTCTCGATCCGGAACTGGTGAAGGGCGTTCTCAACCTGATGGCTGACCTCGGCCGACGTGGCATGACAATGGTCGTGGTGACCCATGAAATGGGTTTTGCCCGCAAGGTCGCCGATCAGGTCATCTTCATGGATGAGGGCCGTGTCATCGAGGCCGGCACGCCCGCTGCGATCTTCGACACTCCCAAAAGCGCGCGCTTGAAGCACTTCCTCGCCGAAGTGCTGTGATCCGCATCGCCATCTGGCCGATATGCGTGGAACGCCTTCGGTCGCTCAATCCACTCTCTACACAGTGAAAGAACATCTCATGGTTACATCGCATCCGGTCTCGAAGGTCGTCGTTGTCGGAGGCGGCATTTTCGGTGTCTCCACAGCCGTTCATCTCGCGCGGCTTGGCATCGAAACGATCCTCGTCAACGATGGACCGCTTGCCCAGGGGGCGTCGGGCCGCTCGCTCTCCTGGCTCAATTCAGCGCGCAAGCGGTCGGCTGAGTATCATCGCTTGCGCATGATCGGTATCGACCGCTACCGGACGTTGTCGGCGAGATATCCGGATGCTGCGTGGCTGCGTTTCGATGGCGGCCTGACATGGGATGCGGACGACGCCTCGAACCAGATTGCTGATGTCTTCGCCCATGAAAAGGATCTCGGCTATGACGCACAGCACCTGACCGCGGCCGCCATAGCGGCGGTCACACCAGGCGTTGCCGCAGGCGCCGTCACGCCGCAGGGAGCCATTTTCAACCCAGGGGAAGGCTGGGTCGACCTGCCATCGCTGATCGATGCATTAATTGCGGAGTTCGTGGAGCGCGGCGGGCGACTGGTCACCGATGCCGGCAGGGCCACGGTCACGGTTGTCGATGGTCGTGCCACTGGCGCCACCACGACCAGCGGCATCGACTTTCCTGCCGATGCAGTCCTCCTGGCGACCGGCAGTGATGTGCCGCGAATGGTTGCGGCCACAGGCCACCATATCGAGGATGGGACGCCGATCGCGCTGCTGGTCAGGACCAAGCCGGTCGATTTGGCTCTTCGGGCCGTGCTCAACACGCCGCGCGTCGCCATCCGCCCGACGCCGGACGGAGCCCTCGCGCTCGATTCCGCCTGGTCGGAAGAAGAGGTAATCATCAATGCAGACGGCACCTATGGGGTGAAGGGCTCGACGATTGATGGACTTCTTGAACAAGCCGCGAAGGTCCTCGAGGGACATCCAAAGCTGGAATTGGAGAGTTATGGTGTCGGCCCCAAGCCGATTCCGGGCGACGGCGAGCCGGTCTTCGGCTTGTTGAAAGATATCCAGGGATACTACGTCGCCTTCAGCCACAGCGGCGCGACGCTTGGCCTGATCGCCGGTGAACTCATTGCCGACGAGATCGCCACCGGAAGAGAGCACCCGCTGCTTGCCAAGTTCCGCCCAAGCCGCTTTGCTTAGGCTTTCGGAATTGTTTCGTGTGGCCATCAGCGACATTTCTGCGGTCTGCCCTTTGAAAATCGGCGACCCGCTTGCCATATTAGCCTGATTGGGGCATAAGAGCGCCATAGCCGGGACGGAACGACTGGATGGTTCCGAGTCGGTGTTTGGTCATAAAGCGGAGACTTGCCACTTGCGTGGATCAAGAATCGGTTTTATGTAGACGAAACAGACACGCGACGCGTGGAGCTGGGAAACCGGCTTTACGCGTCTGATTTGCATGGGCGAAATGATTGCGCTGATTCGGCGCGAAATTCGCTCAGGCGGCACGTCCCGGCCAGCGGGATCATCCAGGAGACCCGGCCAACGGGTCTTGAAGACAGAGCGGCATATGGCTTCGAAAACCACAAATCCTTTCGTCTTTCTCCAGCAGGTCCGCGCGGAGACCGCCAAGGTGACTTGGCCGTCGCGGCGCGAAACGATGATCTCGACGGTGATGGTTCTGGCCTTCGCAGTGATCGCGATGATCTTTTTCTTCACCGCCGATCAGCTCATGGGCCTCGCGGTCGAACAGATTCTGGGCATCGGACGCTAAGTCCGGCGATTACGGAGAAGTCTTGAAATGACCGCGCGCTGGTACATCGTCCACGCCTATTCGAACTTTGAAAAGAAGGTCGCCGAGGATATCGAGAACAAGGCCAAGCAGAAGGGCCTGTCCGCCGACATCCACCAGATCGTGGTTCCGACCGAGAAGGTCGTCGAAGTTCGCCGCGGCCGCAAGGTCGATGCCGAGCGCAAGTTCTTCCCGGGCTACGTGCTCCTGAAGGCCAATCTGACCGATGCGGTGTTCTCGCTGGTCAAGAACACACCGAAGGTCACCGGCTTTCTGGGCGACTCCAAGCCGGTGCCGATCACCGAGGCGGAAGCGCAGCGCATCCTGAACCAGGTGCAGGAAGGCGTCGAGCGGCCCAAGCCCTCGGTCACGTTCGAGATCGGCGAAGCGATCCGCGTTTCGGACGGTCCCTTCGCGTCGTTCAACGGTTTCGTCCAGGAAGTGGACGAGGAGCGGGCGCGGCTCAAGGTGGAAGTTTCGATCTTCGGGCGCGCCGTGCCGGTCGATCTGGAATTCGGACAGGTCGAAAAGGGCTGATCCGAAATCCCTGACGCCGGTTTGGCGATCAGGGGAGGCGGCGCGGAAGCGCGGCCTGAGAACGGTGGGAGACGAATGCGGCTTTAGCCGGCCGCATGGATCGCACCACCAGACTGCAACCGCCGGCGTGACCGGCATAGACAAAGGCAGGAAAAGAGATGGCTAAGAAAATTGCAGGCCAGCTCAAGCTCCAGGTGAAAGCGGGATCGGCTACGCCGTCTCCCCCGATCGGCCCGGCGCTTGGTCAGCGTGGCATCAACATCATGGAATTCTGCAAGGCGTTCAACGCGCAGACCCAGGAAATGGAAAAGGGATCGCCGGTTCCGGTCGTCATCACCTACTATCAGGACAAGTCCTTCACCTTCGTCATGAAGACGGCGCCGGTGAGCTACTTCCTGAAGAAGGCGGCGAACCTGACGTCTGGTTCCAAGGAGCCGGGCAAGGTCAAGGCCGGTACGGTTTCGCGTGACAAGGTCCGCGAGATTGCCACCGCGAAGATGAAAGACCTGAACGCAAACGACGTCGAAGCGGCCATGCGCATGGTCGAGGGCTCCGCCCGCTCGATGGGTCTGGAAGTGGTGGGCTAAGATCATGGCAAAGATTGCAAAGCGCGTATCGAAGACCCGCGAAGGCATCGATCCCAACAAGGCTTATGCCTTGGGCGATGCGCTGAAGTTGCTCAAGGACCGTTCCTCGGTGAAGTTCGATGAGACCATCGAAGTCGCCATGAACCTCGGCGTCGACCCGCGCCATGCCGACCAGATGGTCCGCGGCGTGGTCAACCTGCCGAACGGCACCGGCCGCTCGGTGCGTGTCGCCGTGTTCGCCCGTGGCGACAAGGCAGACGAAGCCCGCGCCGCCGGCGCCGACATCGTTGGTGCCGAGGATCTGGTCGACATCGTCCAGAAGGGCACGATCGATTTCGATCGCTGCATCGCCACGCCGGACATGATGCCGCTGGTCGGTCGTCTGGGCAAAGTGCTCGGCCCGCGCGGCATGATGCCGAACCCGAAGGTCGGCACCGTCACCACCGACGTTGCCGCCGCCGTCAAGGCATCCAAGGGCGGCGCCGTCGAGTTCCGTGTCGAGAAGGCTGGCATCGTCCATGCCGGCGTCGGCAAGGTCTCGTTCGACGTCAAGGCGCTGGAAGAGAACATCCGCGCCTTCGCCGATGCGGTGACCAAGGCAAAGCCGACTGGCGCCAAGGGCAACTACGTCAAGAAGGTGTCGGTCACCTCGACGATGGGCCCGGGCCTCAAGCTCGACGTCGCGACGCTCAACGCGTCCTGATACGAACATTTGGATCGGCCGCTAAGCGGCTGATCCGCAAGTGAATTCCGGGCCTCCGACCTAGTTGGCGGCCCGGTGCCGGAAGTCGAAAGGCTTCCGGACATCCTGTCCGAGATTGCAGGCGGCCCAGAAGCCTTAATTCGATTTGGGCCTGCATGAGACGGGTGAAGACCGGACAACGGAGCGATTGCTCCAATGAAAGGTTCGAACCGTGTTTGCCTTTTGTCTGCGCATCGCCGGCTTGACTGTCGATGTGGCGAAAGGGGGCAGGATCCTCGAGCGTCGTTCGGGAGATCCGTTACTGGATGGCCCGGCCGACAAAAGGCAACCCGACGCCTGTCCTCGTCAATGGGATGTTCCCGTTAACAGGATTGGGGTCAACTGGAGATAGGCAGTGGACAGAGCGGAAAAACGCGAACTCGTCACGGGCCTGAACGGTGCGTTCTCGAACGCAGGTTCAGTGGTCGTGGCCCACTACGCCGGTATCACCGTCGCGCAAATGAACGACCTTCGGTCGAAAATGCGCGCCGCCGGTGGCACCGTCAAAGTCGCGAAGAACCGTCTCGCCAAAATCGCTCTTCAGGGCACGGACTCCGCATCGATCATCGAGCTGTTCAAGGGACAGACGCTGATTGCTTATTCGGAGGATCCGATTGCGGCGCCGAAGGTCGCGTCCGATTTCGCCAAGGGAAATGACAAGCTCGTCATTCTCGGCGGCGCAATGGGCACCACCTCGCTCAATGCCGACGGTGTGAAGGCACTCGCCACACTTCCGTCGCTCGATGAGCTGCGCGCCAGGCTGGTTGGCATGATCGCCACGCCGGCAACCCGGATCGCCCAGATCGTCAATGCGCCAGCGGCTTCGGTCGCGCGCGTCATCGGCGCTTACGCCCGGAAGGACGAGGCGGCATGAGGCCGTTCCTCGCTATCACAAACACACGTTCGAACCTTATGAAGGAATACAACAATGGCTGATCTCGCAAAGATCGTAGACGACCTTTCGAAGCTGACCGTCCTCGAGGCGGCTGAGCTGTCGAAGCTTCTGGAAGAAAAGTGGGGCGTTTCCGCCGCTGCTCCGGTGGCTGTTGCCGCCGCTGGCGGTGGTGCGGCCGCTGCTGCTCCGGTCGAGGAAAAGACGGAATTCGACGTCGTCCTCACCGAGGCAGGCGCTCAGAAGATCAACGTCATCAAGGAAGTCCGCGCCATCACCGGTCTTGGCCTCAAGGAAGCCAAGGACCTGGTCGAAGCGGCTCCGAAGCCGGTCAAGGAAGCCATTTCCAAGGCCGACGCTGACAAGTTCAAGGCCCAGCTGGAAGCAGCCGGCGCCAAGGTCGAACTGAAGTAAGCGTAAAAGCGGCGGGCGGCCTCGCGCCGTCCGCCACTCCCTTCGCCCGAAGGGAGTGCGCGTAACGCGAGATCTACGAGAACCTCTTTCCTGAGGGCCGAGAACCGGCCTTCAGGAAACGGGTTTTCTCCCGTTCTAGCCGGCCGCCGACAGGCGCCGGGAAAACAGACAGAGGGTTGCCGCCAAGGTGGCCCAGCATGCAAGGCGAGCCGCGGCGAGGCTCGTCCCGAGTTTAGAGCTAAGGAGCGACGATGGCCCAGACCCAGACTTTCAATGGCCGCAGACGCGTACGCAAGTTCTTCGGAAAGATTCCGGAAGTTGCGGAGATGCCGAACCTGATCGAGGTTCAGAAGGCATCCTATGACCAGTTCCTGATGGTGGCGGAGCCCAAGGGTGGGCGTCCGGACGAGGGACTGCAGGCTGTTTTCAAGTCGGTCTTCCCGATCTCCGATTTTTCCGGCTCCTCGATGCTGGAGTTCGTGAAGTATGAGTTCGAAGGACCGAAATTCGACGTTGACGAATGCCGTCAGCGCGACCTGACCTATGCCGCGCCGCTCAAGGTGACGCTGCGCCTCATCGTGTTCGATATCGACGAGGATACCGGCGCCAAGTCCATCAAGGACATCAAGGAGCAGGACGTCTACATGGGCGACATGCCGCTCATGACGCTGAATGGCACCTTCATCGTCAACGGCACCGAGCGCGTCATCGTCTCGCAGATGCACCGCTCGCCGGGCGTCTTCTTCGACCATGACAAGGGCAAGTCGCACTCGTCGGGCAAGCTTCTGTTTGCCGCGCGCGTCATCCCCTATCGCGGCTCGTGGCTCGACATCGAGTTCGATTCCAAGGACGTCGTGCACGCCCGCATCGATCGTCGCCGCAAGATTCCGGTGACGTCGCTGCTGATGGCGCTCGGCATGGACGGCGAAGAAATCCTGTCGACCTTCTACAACAAGATCACCTACAAGCGCGCCGGCGACCATTGGCGCATTCCGTTCAACGTCGAGCGTTTCCGCGGCCTCAAGGCCGTCGGCGACCTGGTCGATGCCGATACCGGCGAAGTCGTCGTCGAAGCCGGCAAGAAGATCACGGCACGTCAGGCTCGGGCGCTTGGCGAAAAGGGTCTGAAGGCGATCAAGGCGACCGACGAGGATCTGCTCGGCAACTACCTGGCCGAGGACATCGTCAACTACGCCACCGGCGAGATATTCCTCGAAGCCGGGGACGAGATCGACGAGAAGACGCTGAAGGTTCTGCTCGGCACCGGCGAAGACGAGATCAAGGTTCTCGACATCGACCACGTCAATGTCGGCGCCTATATCCGCAACACGCTCAACGTCGACAAGAACGAGAGCCGCCAGGACGCGCTGTTCGACATCTATCGTGTCATGCGCCCCGGCGAGCCGCCGACGCTCGAAACCGCCGAAGCCATGTTCAACTCGCTGTTCTTCGACAGTGAGCGCTACGATCTGTCGGCCGTTGGCCGCGTCAAGATGAACATGCGCCTCGAGCTCAAGGCCGAGGACACCGTGCGCGTGCTGCGCAAGGACGACATCCTGGCCGTGGTCAGGACGCTGGTTGAACTGCGCGACGGCAAGGGCGAGATCGACGACATCGACAATCTCGGCAACCGCCGCGTGCGTTCGGTCGGCGAGCTGATGGAAAACCAGTACCGCGTCGGCCTGCTGCGCATGGAACGCGCGATCAAGGAGCGTATGTCCTCGATCGAGATCGACACGGTCATGCCGCAGGACCTGATCAACGCCAAGCCGGCGGCTGCCGCCGTGCGCGAGTTCTTCGGTTCCTCGCAGCTGTCGCAGTTCATGGACCAGACCAACCCGCTGTCGGAGATCACCCACAAGCGCCGCCTTTCGGCGCTTGGACCGGGCGGTCTGACCCGCGAGCGCGCCGGCTTCGAGGTGCGCGACGTGCACCCGACGCATTACGGCCGCATCTGCCCGATCGAGACGCCGGAAGGCCCGAATATCGGTCTGATCAACTCGCTGGCCACCTTCGCACGCGTCAACAAGTACGGCTTCATCGAGAGCCCGTACCGCAAGATCGTCGACGGCAAGCTGACCAATGACGTCGTCTATCTCTCGGCGATGGAAGAGGCCAAGCACCACGTCGCGCAGGCCAACGCCGAGCTCGACAAGAACGGTGGTTTCGTCGACGAATTCGTCATTTGCCGCAGTGCCGGCGAAGTGATGATGGCGCCGCGCGAAAACGTCGATCTGATGGACGTGTCGCCCAAGCAGATGGTGTCGGTGGCCGCGGCCCTGATCCCGTTCCTGGAAAACGACGACGCCAACCGCGCTCTGATGGGCTCGAACATGCAGCGTCAGGCCGTGCCGCTGGTGCGCGCCGAGGCGCCGTTCGTCGGCACCGGCATGGAGCCGATCGTCGCCCGTGACTCGGGCGCCGCCATCGGCGCCCGCCGCGGCGGCATCGTCGACCAGGTGGACGCGACGCGTATCGTTATCCGCGCCACCGAAGATCTCGATCCGGGCAAGTCCGGCGTCGATATCTACCGGTTGATGAAGTTCCAGCGTTCGAACCAGAACACCTGCATCAACCAGCGTCCGCTGGTTCGCATGGGTGACCTCGTCAACAAGGGCGACATCATCGCCGACGGTCCGTCGACCGAGCTCGGTGATCTGGCGCTCGGCCGCAACGTGCTGGTCGCGTTCATGCCGTGGAATGGCTACAACTACGAGGACTCGATCCTCCTGTCCGAACGCATCGTGGCCGATGACGTCTTCACCTCGATCCATATCGAGGAGTTCGAGGTCATGGCGCGCGATACCAAGCTCGGGCCGGAGGAAATCACGCGCGACATTCCGAACGTCTCGGAAGAAGCGCTGAAGAACCTCGACGAAGCCGGCATCGTCTACATCGGTGCGGAAGTTCAGCCGGGCGACATCCTGGTCGGCAAGATCACGCCGAAGGGCGAAAGCCCAATGACGCCGGAAGAGAAGCTTCTGCGCGCCATCTTCGGCGAAAAGGCATCCGATGTGCGCGACACCTCGATGCGCATGCCTCCTGGCACTTTCGGCACCGTCGTCGAGGTGCGCGTCTTCAATCGCCACGGTGTGGAGAAGGACGAGCGCGCCATGGCGATCGAGCGCGAGGAGATCGAACGCCTCGCCAAGGACCGCGACGACGAGCAGGCCATCCTGGACCGTAACGTCTACGCGCGTCTTTCCGACGTGCTCGTCGGCAAGGAAGCGATCGCCGGACCGAAGGGCTTCAAGAAGGGCTCGACGCTGTCCAAGGATACGCTCGACGAGTATCCGCGTTCGCAGTGGTGGCAGTTTGCCGTGGAGAACGAAAAGCTCCAGAGCGAACTGGAAGCCTTGCGTGGCCAGTACGACGATTCCAAGAAGGCGCTCGAACAGCGTTTCATGGACAAGGTCGAGAAGGTCCAGCGCGGCGACGAAATGCCTCCGGGCGTCATGAAGATGGTCAAGGTCTTCGTGGCCGTGAAGCGCAAGATGCAGCCCGGCGACAAGATGGCCGGCCGTCACGGCAACAAGGGTGTCGTGTCGCGGATCGTTCCGGTCGAGGACATGCCTTTCCTCGAGGACGGCACGCATGCCGATATCGTGCTCAACCCGCTGGGTGTGCCGAGCCGCATGAATGTCGGCCAGATCCTGGAAACGCATCTGGGCTGGGCATGCGCGGGCATGGGCAGGAAGATCGGCGAGCTGATCGACACGTACAAGGCAGCCGGCGACATCAAGCCGCTGCGCAAGACGCTCGAGAGCTTCATCCCGGCCAACGACCGCAACGAGCCGGTTCGTGACTATGACGACGAGAGCATCGTTCGCCTCAGCGAGCAGATGCGCCGCGGCGTCTCGATCGCGACCCCGGTGTTCGACGGCGCGCATGAGGCTGACATCAACATCATGCTGGAGCAGGCGGGCCTGCACACCAGCGGTCAGTCGCAGCTCTATGACGGACGCACGGGCGAGCCGTTCGATCGCAAGGTGACGATGGGCTACATATATATGCTCAAGCTTCACCATCTCGTGGACGACAAGATCCACGCGCGTTCGATCGGTCCGTACTCGCTCGTCACGCAGCAGCCGCTGGGCGGCAAGGCGCAGTTCGGTGGCCAGCGCTTCGGCGAGATGGAAGTCTGGGCGCTCGAAGCATACGGCGCCGCCTACACGCTGCAGGAAATGCTGACGGTGAAGTCCGACGACGTCGCCGGCCGTACCAAGGTCTACGAGGCGATCGTCCGTGGCGACGACACCTTCGAGGCCGGCATCCCCGAGAGCTTCAACGTTCTCGTCAAGGAAATGCGGTCTCTCGGCCTCAATGTCGAGCTGGAGAACACCAAGCTCGACGACAACCCTGTCCGGCTGCCCGACGCGGCCGAGTAAACAAGACGCTCGGTCGCGGAAATCGCGACCGAGCGCACCAAATTCTTCGGCCGGTGGCCGACACACGACGGCGGGCGTTTGGCTCGCGACTAGATGCAAGGGGTCTTCGAGGACCCCGAAAAGGAGAACGGCATGAACCAAGAGGTCATGAATCTCTTCAATCCGCAGGCGCCTGCGCAGGTGTTCGATTCCATCCGGATATCGCTTGCCAGCCCTGAGAAGATTCTGTCCTGGTCTTTCGGCGAGATCAAGAAGCCGGAGACCATCAACTACCGCACCTTCAAGCCGGAGCGTGACGGTCTGTTCTGCGCGCGCATTTTTGGCCCGATCAAGGACTATGAGTGCCTGTGCGGCAAGTACAAGCGCATGAAGTACAAGGGCGTTATCTGCGAGAAGTGCGGCGTTGAAGTCACGCTGTCGCGCGTTCGCCGCGAGCGCATGGGCCATATCGAACTGGCGGCACCGGTCGCCCATATCTGGTTCCTGAAGTCGCTTCCGTCGCGCATCGGCACGCTGCTCGACATGACCCTGAAGGACATCGAGCGCGTCCTCTACTTCGAGAACTACATCGTCACCGAACCCGGCCTCACCGCGCTGAAGGAGCACCAGCTGCTCAGCGAGGAAGAGTACATGATCGCCGTCGACGAGTATGGCGAGGATTCGTTCACCGCCATGATCGGCGCCGAGGCCATTCATGACCTCCTGGCCGGCATGGACCTGGAGAAGATCGCCGGCGACCTGCGTTCGGAACTGGCTTCGACCACCTCCGAGCTGAAGCAGAAGAAGTATCTGAAGCGGCTCAAGGTCGTCGAGAACTTCATGGAATCCGGCAACCGTCCGGAATGGATGATCATGAAGGTGGTTCCGGTGATCCCGCCGGACCTGCGTCCGCTCGTCCCGCTGGACGGCGGCCGCTTCGCCACGTCGGATCTGAACGACCTCTATCGCCGCGTCATCAACCGCAACAATCGTCTGAAGCGGCTGATCGAGCTGCGCGCTCCCGGCATCATCGTGCGCAATGAAAAGCGCATGCTGCAGGAAGCCGTCGATGCGCTGTTCGACAACGGCCGTCGCGGCCGCGTCATCACCGGCGCCAACAAGCGCCCGCTGAAGTCGCTGTCCGACATGCTCAAGGGCAAGCAGGGCCGGTTCCGTCAGAACCTGCTCGGCAAGCGCGTCGACTATTCCGGCCGCTCGGTCATCGTGACCGGTCCGGAGCTCAAGCTGCACCAGTGCGGCCTGCCCAAGAAGATGGCGCTCGAACTGTTCAAACCCTTCATCTACGCCCGTCTCGACGCCAAGGGTTACTCCTCGACCGTCAAGCAGGCGAAGAAGCTGGTCGAAAAGGAGCGTCCGGAAGTCTGGGATATCCTCGATGAGGTCATCCGCGAGCATCCGGTGCTGCTGAACCGTGCGCCGACGCTGCACCGTCTCGGCATCCAGGCGTTCGAGCCGATCCTGATCGAAGGCAAGGCGATCCAGCTGCACCCGCTGGTCTGCACGGCCTTCAACGCCGACTTCGACGGCGACCAGATGGCCGTTCACGTGCCGCTGTCGCTGGAAGCGCAGCTTGAAGCCCGCGTGCTGATGATGTCGACCAACAACATCCTGCACCCGGCTTCCGGCGCGCCGATCATCGTGCCGTCGCAGGACATGGTTCTGGGTCTCTACTATCTCTCGATCGTCAACCAGAACGAGCCGGGCGAGGGCATGGTGTTTGCCGACATGGGCGAACTCCAGCACGCGCTCGAGACCAAGGCGGTGACGCTGCACTCCAAGATCAAGGGTCGTTTCCGTACGGTCGACGCCGAAGGCAAGGTCGTGTCGAAGATCCATGACACCACGCCTGGCCGCATGATCATCGGCGAGCTTCTGCCGAAGAACGTCAACGTGCCTTACGAGACCGCCAACCAGGAGATGACCAAGAAGAACATCTCCAAGATGATCGACACCGTCTACCGCCACTGCGGTCAGAAGGAGACGGTCATTTTCTGCGACCGCATCATGGCGCTCGGCTTCAGCCATGCCTGCCGTGCCGGCATTTCGTTCGGCAAGGACGACATGCTGATCCCGGATGCCAAGATCAAGCTGGTCTCCGACACCGAGGCTTTGGCCAAGGAATACGAGCAGCAGTACAATGACGGTCTGATCACGCAGGGCGAGAAGTACAACAAGGTCGTCGACGCCTGGGCCAAGTGCTCGGAAAAGGTCGCCGACGAAATGATGGCCCGCATCAAGGCGGTCGAGTTCGAGGACAATGGCCGTCAGAAGCCGATGAACTCGATCTACATGATGTCGCACTCCGGTGCGCGTGGCTCGCCCACCCAGATGCGTCAGCTCGCCGGCATGCGCGGCCTTATGGCCAAGCCGTCGGGTGAAATCATCGAGACGCCGATCATCTCGAACTTCAAGGAAGGCCTGACCGTGCTCGAGTACTTCAACTCGACCCACGGCGCCCGCAAGGGTCTGGCCGACACCGCCTTGAAGACGGCGAACTCGGGTTACCTCACCCGTCGTCTGGTCGACGTGGCGCAGGACTGCATCGTCAACTCCGTCGACTGCGGCACCGACAAGGGCCTCACCATGCAGCCGATCGTCGATGCCGGTCAGGTCGTCGCTTCGGTCGGCCAGCGCGTGCTGGGCCGTACGTCGCTCGACGACATCACACATCCGGTGTCGGGCGAGATCCTGGTCAAGGCCGGAACGCTGATGGACGAGCGTGACGTGGAACAGATCGAAAAGGCCGGCGTCCAGTCGGTCCGCATCCGCTCGGCACTGACTTGCGAAGTCAGGGTTGGCGTCTGCGCGGTCTGCTACGGTCGCGATCTGGCCCGCGGCACCCCGGTCAACCAGGGTGAAGCCGTCGGCGTCATCGCGGCGCAGTCGATCGGCGAGCCGGGCACGCAGCTCACCATGCGTACCTTCCACATGGGCGGTACCGCGCAGGTGGTGGACAGCTCGTTCCTTGAAGCCTCGTATGAGGGCAAGGTCGAGATCCGCAACCGCAACGTGGTGCGCAACTCCGACGGCCAGCAGATGGTCATGGGCCGCAACATGGCGGTGCTGATCCTCGACGAAGCCGGCAAGGAGCGCGCCTCGCACCGTCTCACCTATGGTTCGCGCATCTTCGTGGACGATGGTGACAAGGTGAAGCGCGGCCAGCGTATCGCCGAGTGGGATCCCTATACCCGTCCAGTCCTCACCGAAATCGAGGGCAGGGTGTCGTACGAGGATCTGGTCGACGGCATTTCCGTTCAGGAAACGGCCGACGAGTCGACCGGCATCACCAAGCGTGAGGTCATCGACTGGCGCTCGACGCCACGCGGTAACGACCTGAAGCCGGCGATCGCGATCCAGGACGCCAAGGGCAAGGTCGGCAAGCTGTCGAAGGGCGGCGACGCGCGCTTCCTGCTCTCGGTCGAGGCCATTCTTTCGGTCGAGCCGGGCTCGCAGGTTCGTCCCGGCGACGTGCTGGCGCGTATTCCGATGGAAAGCGCCAAGACCAAGGACATCACCGGCGGTCTGCCGCGTGTTGCCGAACTGTTCGAGGCACGTCGTCCGAAGGATCACGCCATCATCGCCGAGATCGACGGCACGATCCGCTTCGGCCGCGACTACAAGAACAAGCGTCGCATCATCATCGAGCCGCATGACTCGACGCTTGAGCCGGTCGAATACCTGATCCCGAAGGGCAAGCCGTTCCATCTCCAGGACGGCGACGTCATCGAGAAGGGCGACTACATCCTCGACGGCAATCCGGCGCCGCACGACATCCTGGCGATCAAGGGCGTGGAGGCACTTGCTTCCTACCTCGTCAACGAGATCCAGGAAGTCTATCGTCTGCAGGGCGTGCAGATCAACGACAAGCACATCGAGGTGATCGTTCGCCAGATGCTGCAGAAGGTCGAGATCACGGTGCAGGGCGACTCGACCTACATTCCGGGCGATCATGTCGACGTGATCGAACTGGAAGAGGTCAACGAGCGTCTGGTCGAGGACGGCAAGAAGCCGGCCGAAGGCCTGCCGGTGCTGCTCGGCATCACCAAGGCATCGCTGCAGACGCCATCCTTCATCTCGGCCGCCTCCTTCCAGGAGACGACCCGAGTGCTGACGGAAGCCGCGGTTGCCGGCAAGACCGACATGCTGCAGGGACTGAAGGAAAACGTCATCGTCGGCCGGCTTATCCCGGCCGGCACCGGCGGCACGATGAGCCAGATTCGGCGCATCGCCACCTCGCGCGACGAACTGATCATCGACGAGCGCCGCAAGGCCTCGGGTGTGGAAGTCGCCGAGCCGATGCTGGCCGACATGACAACCGCCGCGCAGTAAGCGGACGGAAAGGGAAGAGGAAAAGGGGCCGAATGGCCCCTTTTCGCGTTTAGGTCTCCAATTGGATCGGAGAAGAAAACGATGAGCAAAAGAAGCTGGGCGGCAGTCGACGACTACATCGTCGGTTCCCTGTTTGAGGCGGACCCCGTGCTTGATGCCGTTCTGGCGGCCAACCACGATCAGGGCCTGCCGGCGATCGACGTGTCGCCGGCGCAGGGCAAGCTGCTTTCCCTTCTTGCGCGGATGCGGGGAGCCAAAAAGGTTCTCGAAATCGGCACGCTGGGCGGCTATTCGACCATCTGGATGGCGCGCGCACTGCCTGCCGACGGCAAGATCGTGACACTTGGACTCGACCCGCATCACGCCAGCGTCGCGCGATCGAATTTCGAGCGGGCAGGCGTCTTGGAGCGGGTGGAACTGCGGGTCGGTCCGGCGCTTCAGTCGCTTGCAGCACTTGGCGCCGAGCATGCCGGTCCATTCGACTTCATCTTCATCGATGCCGACAAGCCGAACAATCCGCACTACCTATCCTGGGCCATGCGGTTGTCGCGGCCCGGAACCGTCATCGTCTGCGACAACGTCATCCGCGACGGCGCAGTGCTCGATCAGGGTGGCCGTGATCCCAATGTAGAAGGGGCACGCGCCGCATTCTCGTTCATCGGCAGCGAGAAGCGTCTGGACGGCACCGCCATCCAGACCGTCGGCGCCAAAGGCTATGATGGCTTTGCCATTGCGATTGTGGAGTGACGGCCGATCGGCGAACAGCCAAGCCGCCCCTGTTCAATCGAAAAAAGCCTCGACCACGTTGCGCTTGCCGAGCATGAAGGCGTCGGCCACATGCTGGAGGGGCGCGAGGTCGACATCGGAGGTGCCGGCGCGCACGATTTCGGCAAAGCGCTTGTAGAGCATCGGGTACTCGGCCTCCGGCTCGTCATGAACCACCTTGCCGTCGATGGCGAGCTTCGAGCCGCCGCCCGACAGCACCATGGCGCCCTTGTCGGTCTCGGCCAGGATGTCCCAGCTTTGCGGGCCGGTCTGCAGCCAGTCGAGATCCATCGTCACCGGCAATCCATTCGAGGTGCGGAAGGCGACGCGCGCGGCAACCGGGGAGGCGCGGTTTTCGGGAAAATCCAACACCGCCGAGGTGATGAACATCGCCGGCAGGATATGGGTGGCAATCGAGAGCGCGTTGATGCCGGGATCGAAGACGCCAAAACCGCCGGGAGCCCAGATCCATTCCTGGTTCGGGTGCCAGCGGCGCACATCTTCCTTCCAGTTGATGGCGGCCGACTTGATCTTGGTCGTGTCGAGAAATGCGCGCGCGGCCTCGACCGCCGGCGCATAGCGCGAGTGCCAGCTGGCGAACAGCGAGACGCCGTTCTGCGCGGCCAATGTCTTGAGGTCCTCGACCTCGCTGACAGTGGCGCCAGGCGGCTTCTCCAGGAAGACATGCTTCTTCGCCATCAGCGCGGTGCGCGCCGCGTCGTAGCGGAACTGCGGCGGCATGCAGAGCGACACGGCCTCGAGTTCGGGAACGGCATCGAGCATGGCTTCGATATCAGTGAAATTGGGGATGTCTTCTACCTTGCCATGCCGGCTTGCGGCCGCGATGAGGCGATAGTCCTGGTCTTTCGCCAGAGCCGGCAGATGCTGGTCGTGGACGATCTTGCCGACGCCGACGATGCCTATCTTGATGGGCTGGGACACGGCCGCTCCGTCTGTTTGATGATGGTGATGGTTTCTTATCAGAACACTTGCCCCGGGCAAGCCGAAGCCGAGCAGGCAAGCTCAGCCTTCCTCGAGCGGCAGTGCACATTTTTGGCTGGGAAGGCCTCGGTCGCCGATTCGTCTCGGTAGCCGATTCGAAAGCTGGACCGGGAGGTCGGGGTCAGATCGGCACGTCGAAGGTGACGATCGACACTTCGCCTTCGAGCGCGCCCTGGAAGGCGGAGATATGCGGCTCTTCGTCGGGGATGCCGTCCATGTCGCCGATCTGGTCGAGCTCGGCCTCGGCGTACCCTTCGGCGGCAAGCGATTCGAGTGCCCGGCGCACCGCCGAATCGTCGTCGGGCGCAACCAGCATGACGTGGACGCCTTCCGGTTTGCCGCCTTTTTTCTTCCACACCCGGCCGGTGATGATGGTGACCGGGCGTTCTTCGTTGTCGTTCACGGGCCGATTCCTCTTGGCAGCGGGTGGGCGGGCGAGGGGGTTTTGACTGCTCATGCGGCCTTTTCGCATGAAGCAAGGCCGCGCAACAGCGCAAACCCATTCACTTTGCCTGAAGGTTTGTCACTTTCTTCCTCGCTCTTGCAAAAATGCGAAAGAAAATTACATGCGGTTTTCGCATGGCTGCCAAGCCTTGGTCGGCGTGCAATATTTGGTGCTCCGGGCTTGACGGTCCGCGGTCTTACGAGTAGAAGCCGCCCAGTCAGAACCGATGTGAGGCTCTCCCTTCCGAAGCGACACGCTTTGGAGTTTGCCTCAAACAGGGTTCGTTTTACGAGCGAAAAGACATTTCCGGCGTGCACGAAGCGGCTTCCGCTTCCTCTGCCTTTTGTTCGGGCAAGACCGCGAGGCGCGGTTTATGGCCCGAATTTGCGTATGGAAATGACGCTTTGAGCGGCCCTGACCGGGCGAGACACGGAATTGAGAGACAAGAGGGTTTAATGCCTACCGTCAACCAGCTGATCCGCAAGCCGCGCATTGCGCCGGTGAAGCGCAACAAGGTCCCGGCCATGCAGCAGAACCCGCAGAAGCGGGGCGTTTGCACGCGCGTCTATACAACGACGCCGAAGAAGCCGAACTCGGCGCTGCGCAAGGTGGCCAAGATCCGCCTGACCAATGGTTTTGAAGTGATCGGGTACATCCCCGGCGAAGGCCACAACCTTCAGGAGCACTCCGTGGTCATGATCCGCGGCGGCCGCGTCAAGGATCTTCCGGGCGTTCGCTACCACATCATCCGCGGCGTGCTCGACACGCAGGGTGTGAAGAACCGCAAGCAGCGCCGTTCGAAGTACGGCGCCAAGCGTCCGAAGTAAGGGGCGTCCGAAGTAAGATTTTCCGGCCTTGGCGCTGCTTGAGTGCGTCGGGCTATGAGATTGAGAGACAAAAGCCATGTCGCGTCGTCACAGTGCAGAAAAGCGTGAGATCAATCCGGACCCGAAGTTCGGCGATCTGATCGTCACCAAGTTCATGAACGCCGTTATGTATGACGGCAAGAAGTCGGTCGCCGAGACCATCGTCTACGGCGCGCTCGACCAGGTTCAGTCGAAGACCAAGCAGGAGCCGGTCACCGTCTTCCATCAGGCGCTCGACAATGTCGCGCCGCATGTTGAAGTGCGTTCGCGTCGTGTCGGCGGCGCCACCTACCAGGTTCCGGTCGACGTGCGCCCCGAGCGCCGCCAGGCATTGGCCATTCGCTGGCTGATCGCAGCGGCCCGCAACCGCAACGAGACCACGATGGTCGACCGCCTCTCCGGCGAGCTGATGGATGCGGCCAACAACCGCGGCACGGCAGTCAAGAAGCGTGAAGACACCCACAAGATGGCTGAAGCCAACCGCGCTTTCGCGCACTACCGCTGGTAAAGCGCGAACGAGACTGAGAGGCAGCTACGATGGCCCGCGAATACAAGATCGAAGACTACCGCAATTTCGGTATCATGGCGCATATTGACGCCGGCAAGACGACGACCACCGAGCGCGTCCTCTACTACACGGGCAAGTCGCACAAGATCGGCGAAGTCCACGACGGCGCTGCCACCATGGATTGGATGGAGCAGGAGCAGGAGCGCGGCATCACCATCACGTCCGCCGCGACCACGACCTTCTGGAAGGCTCGTGACGGCAAGATGCACCGCTTCAACATCATCGACACCCCCGGCCACGTCGACTTCACCATCGAAGTCGAGCGTTCGCTGCGCGTTCTCGACGGCGCCATCGCGCTGCTCGATGCCAATGCCGGCGTTGAGCCGCAGACCGAGACCGTCTGGCGCCAGGCCGACAAGTACCGCGTTCCGCGCATGATCTTCTGCAACAAGATGGACAAGATCGGCGCCGACTTCTATCGCTCGGTCGAGATGATCGGCTCGCGCCTCGGTGCGCATGCCGTTGTCATGCAGCTGCCGATCGGCGCCGAGACCGAGTTCAAGGGTGTCGTCGACCTCGTCGAGATGAACGCGCTGGTCTGGCGCGACGAGACGCTGGGCGCTGCCTGGGATGTCGTCGAGATCCCGGACGACCTCAAGGCTCGTGCCGAAGAATACCGCGAGAAGATGATCGAGGCCGCCGTCGAAATGGACGAGACGGCGCTTGAGAATTACCTCGAAGGCAAGATGCCGTCGAATGACGAGATCCGTGCGCTGATCCGCAAGGGCACCATCGCGGTGAAGTTCTACCCGATGTTCTGTGGCTCGGCCTTCAAGAACAAGGGCGTGCAGCCGCTGCTCGACGCCGTCGTCGAATATCTGCCGTCGCCCGCCGATGTTCCCGCCATCAAGGGCGTCGATGCCAAGACCGACGCCGAGATCGAGCGTCATGCCGACGACAACGAGCCGCTGTCGATGCTCGCCTTCAAGATCATGAACGACCCGTTCGTCGGTTCGTTGACCTTTGCCCGCATCTATTCGGGCAAGCTCACCAAGGGCATCTCGGTCGACAACACCGTGAAGGGCAAGAAAGAGCGCATCGGCCGCATGCTGCAGATGCATGCGAATTCGCGCGCCGACGTCGAAGAGGCTTTTGCAGGCGACATCGTTGCTCTTGCCGGTCTCAAGGACACGACCACCGGTGACACGCTGAGCGATCCGCTGCATCCGGTCATTCTCGAGCGCATGGAATTCCCCGATCCGGTCATCCAGATCGCCATCGAGCCGAAGACCAAGAACGACCAGGAAAAGATGGGCCTCGCCCTTCACCGCCTGGCCGCCGAGGATCCGTCCTTCCGCGTCAAGACCGACGAGGAAAGCGGCCAGACCATCATTTCCGGCATGGGCGAACTTCACCTGGACATCATCGTCGACCGCATGCGTCGCGAGTTCAAGGTCGAGGCCAATGTCGGCGCACCGCAGGTGGCTTATCGCGAGACCATCACCCGCAGGCACGAGCAGGATTACACGCACAAGAAGCAGACCGGCGGTACCGGTCAGTTCGCTCGCGTCAAGATCGTCTTCGAGCCGAACCCGGACAGCAGCGAGTTCGAGTTCGAGACCAAGATCGTCGGCGGCGCCGTGCCGAAGGAATACATCCCGGGTGTCGAAAAGGGCATCAACAGCGTCATGACCTCGGGTCCGTTCGCGGGCTTCCCGATGATCGGCGTCAAGGCGACCCTGATCGACGGCGCTTACCACGATGTCGACTCCAGCGTTCTGGCCTTCGAAATCGCCGGCCGCGCCTGCTTCCGTGAAGCCGCACCCAAGCTTGGCGTGCAGCTGTTGGAGCCGATCATGAAGGTCGAAGTGGTGACGCCGGAAGATTACGTCGGCAGCGTCATCGGCGATCTGAACGGTCGTCGTGGCCAGATCCAGGGCCAGGAAGCGCGCGGCGTGGCCGTCGTCATCAACGCGATGGTGCCGCTCGCCAACATGTTCAAGTATGTCGACAACCTGCGCTCGATGAGCCAGGGCCGTGCGGCCTACACCATGCAGTTCGATCACTATGAGCCGGTTCCGACCGCAGTGGCTCAGGAAGTCCAGAAGAAATACGCCTAAGGGTTTCTTAGCCACCGGGTCGCGCTCCTTGCGCGGTGCCGGATCTGAAGAGCGAATAACAATATCCCCTTAGCGGGTAGAATAGACGGAGAACGATTATGGCCAAAGGTAAATTCGAGCGTAACAAGCCTCACGTGAACATCGGCACGATTGGCCACGTCGACCATGGCAAGACGTCGCTGACGGCGGCGATCACCAAGTATTTTGGCGAATACAAGCGCTACGACCAGATCGACGCTGCCCCTGAAGAAAAGGCGCGCGGCATCACGATCTCGACGGCACACGTCGAATACGAGACGGCTGCCCGCCACTACGCTCACGTCGACTGCCCCGGCCACGCCGACTATGTGAAGAACATGATCACCGGTGCCGCGCAGATGGACGGCGCGATCCTGGTCGTGTCGGCCGCCGACGGCCCGATGCCGCAGACCCGCGAGCACATCCTGCTGGCCCGTCAGGTCGGCGTGCCGTCGATCGTGGTGTTCCTGAACAAGGTCGACCAGGTCGACGACGCCGAGCTGCTCGAACTGGTCGAGCTCGAGGTTCGCGAGCTTTTGACCAAGAACGAGTTCCCCGGCGACGACATTCCGATCGTCAAGGGTTCGGCTCTGGCTGCCCTGGAAGATTCCGACAAGAAGATCGGTGAGGACGCGATCCGCGAGCTGATGGCTGCGGTCGATGCCTACATCCCGACGCCGGTTCGTCCGCTCGACAAGCCGTTCCTGATGCCGATCGAAGACGTGTTCTCGATCTCGGGCCGCGGCACGGTCGTGACCGGCCGCGTCGAGCGCGGCGTGGTCAAGGTCGGCGAGGAGCTGGAGATCATCGGCATCCGTCCGACGACCAAGACGACCTGCACGGGCGTCGAGATGTTCCGCAAGCTGCTCGATCAGGGCCAGGCCGGCGACAACATCGGCGCGCTGCTGCGCGGCGTTGATCGTGAAGGTGTCGAGCGCGGCCAGGTTCTGGCCAAGCCCGGTACGGTGAAGCCGCACAAGAAGTTCGTGGCCGAAGCCTACATCCTGACCAAGGACGAAGGTGGCCGTCACACGCCGTTCTTCACCAACTACCGTCCGCAGTTCTACTTCCGCACGACCGACGTGACCGGCATCGTGTCGCTGCCGGAAGGCACCGAGATGGTGATGCCGGGCGACAACATCACGGTCGATGTCGAGCTGATCGTGCCGATCGCCATGGAAGAGAAGCTGCGCTTCGCCATCCGTGAAGGCGGCCGCACCGTCGGTGCCGGCATCGTCGTCACCATCAAAGAGTAATTTGGACTTAAACCGATCTGTCGCGGGCGCGGGAGTTGCCCGCGCCGCGCCAGAACAAGGAAGTGACGCATGAACGGACAGAATATCCGCATCCGCCTTAAGGCGTTTGACCACCGCGTGCTCGACGCCTCGACGAAAGAAATCGTGTCGACGGCCAAGCGTACCGGTGCAAACGTCCGCGGCCCCATTCCGCTGCCGACGCGGATCGAAAAGTTCACGGTCAACCGGTCGCCTCACGTCGACAAGAAGAGCCGCGAGCAGTTCGAGATGCGCACGCACAAGCGTCTGCTCGACATCGTCGATCCGACCCCGCAGACGGTCGATGCTTTGATGAAGCTCGATCTGGCCGCCGGCGTCGACGTCGAGATCAAGCTCTAAGGGAATGAGAGCGCGGTAAGGGGCGGTGCCCCTGGCCCGGAACTCTAAAGGAATTGAACCGATGCGTTCAGGTGTGATTGCAAAAAAGGTGGGAATGACCCGCATCTATAACGATGCCGGGGAACATGTTCCCGTCACCGTTCTCCTGATGGAGAACTGCCAGGTCGTGGCCCAGCGCACGCAAGAGAAGAATGGCTACACCGCCGTTCAGCTCGGCGTTGGCCTTGCCAAGGTGAAGAACACGTCGAAGGCGATGCGCGGCCATTTCGCGACCGCTTCCGTCGAGCCGAAGGCGAAGGTCGCCGAGTTCCGCGTCTCCGCCGACAACATGATCGATGTCGGCGCGGAGATCACCGTCGAGCACTTCGTCGCCGGCCAGAAGGTCGATGTGACGGGCACGACGATCGGCAAGGGTTTTCAGGGCGTCATCAAGCGCCACCACATGGGCGGTGGCCGTGCGACGCACGGTAACTCGGTTTCGCACCGTACGCACGGTTCGACCGGCCAGCGCCAGGACCCGGGCAAGGTGTTCAAGGGCAAGCATATGGCTGGCCACATGGGCGACACCCGCGTCACCACGCAGAATGTCGAGATCGTATCGACCGACGCCGACCGCGGCCTGATCCTGATCCGCGGTGCGGTTCCCGGATCGAAGGGCGCCTGGATCCTGGTCCGCGATGCGGCCAAGGTGGCACTGCCGGCCAATGCGCCGAAGCCTGCCGCGATCCGCGCCGTTGCTGCCGAAAGTGGCGCCAAGAACGAGGCTCCGGCCACAGAGGGAGCGGAATAATGGATCTCAAGATCACAACGCTGGGCGGCAAGGACGCCGGCAAGGTGGAACTCTCCGACGAGATTTTCGGCCTTGATCCGCGCGAAGACATCCTGCAGCGCGTCGTGCGCTGGCAGCTTGCCAAGAAGCAGCAGGGCACGCACAAGACCAAGGGTCGCGCCGAGATCGCGCGCACCGGCGCCAAGATGTACAAGCAGAAGGGTACGGGCCGCGCCCGTCACCATTCGGCACGCGCTCCGCAGTTCCGCGGCGGCGGCAAGGCCCACGGCCCGGTCGTTCGCAGCCACGAGCACGAACTGCCGAAGAAGGTTCGTGCTCTCGGCCTCAAGCATGCTCTCTCGGCCAAGGCCAAGAGCGCGTCGATCATCATCATCGACGAGCTGAAGCTGACCGAGGCCAAGACGAAGGCGCTGATCGCGAATTTCGCGACGCTGGGCCTGACCAACGCTTTGCTGATCGGCGGCGCCGAGCTTGACAAGAACTTCAAGCTGGCGGCGACGAACATCCCCAACATCGACGTGCTGCCCATCCAGGGCATCAACGTCTACGACATTCTGCGCCGCGGCACGCTGGTCCTTTCGAAGGCCGCCGTCGAGGCTCTCGAGGAGCGTTTTAAATGACCGACCTTCGTCATTACGACGTGATCGTCTCGCCGGCGATCACCGAAAAGTCGACCATGGCCTCCGAGCAGAACAAGGTCGTCTTCAACGTCGCCAAGAAGGCGTCGAAGCCGGAAATCAAGGCCGCCGTCGAAGCGCTGTTCGGCGTCAAGGTGATGGCCGTGAACACGCTTGTCCGCAAGGGCAAGATCAAGCGCTTCCGTGGCACGGTTGGCCGCCAGAGCGACGTCAAGAAGGCGGTTGTGACGCTGGCCGATGGTCAGTCGATCGACGTCGCGACGGGTCTCTGAGCAAGGCCGCGAGGACAGAACAATGGCACTGAAAAAATTCAACCCGGTAACGCCCAGCACACGTCAGCTGGTCATCGTCGACCGCTCGGGCCTCTACAAGGGCAAGCCCGTCAAGGGTCTGACCGAAGGCCTGACCAAGTCGGGCGGCCGCAACAATCATGGTCGCATCACCGCCCGCTTCATCGGCGGTGGTCACAAGCGTTCGTACCGCATCATCGACTTCAAGCGCCGCAAGTTCGACGTCGTCGGCACGGTCGAGCGCATTGAGTACGATCCGAACCGCACCGCCTTCATCGCGCTGATCAAGTATGACGATGGCGAGCTGTCCTACATCATCGCTCCGCAGCGTCTGGCTCCCGGCGACAAGATCGTGTCCGGTGAATCGGTCGACGTGAAGCCGGGCAATGCGATGCCGCTGGCTTCGATGCCGGTCGGCACCATCGTCCACAACATCGAGCTGAAGCCGGGTAAGGGCGCTCAGGTCGCCCGTTCGGCAGGTGGTTATGGCCAGCTGGTCGGTCGTGACCAGGGCATGGCGATCCTGCGCCTCAACTCGGGCGAGCAGCGTGTCGTTCACGGCTCCTGCATGGCCACTGTCGGCGCCGTGTCCAATCCGGACCACGGCAATATCAATGACGGCAAGGCCGGTCGCACGGTTTGGCGTGGCAAGCGCCCGCACAATCGCGGCGTGACCATGAACCCGGTCGACCATCCGCACGGCGGCGGCGAAGGCCGCACCTCGGGTGGCCGCCATCCGGTTTCGCCCTGGGGCAAGCCGACCAAGGGCAAGAAGACGCGGTCCAACAAGGCGACCGACAAGTTCATCCTGCGCTCGCGCCATCAGCGCAAGAGCTAAGAAGAGGTAACGCCAAGTGACTCGTTCGATTTGGAAAGGCCCCTTCATTGACGGCTACCTTCTCAAGAAGGTGGACAAGGTTCGTGAAGGTGGTCGCAATGAGGTGATCAAGATGTGGAGCCGTCGCTCCACCATCCTGCCGCAGTTCGTCGGCTTCACCTTCGGTGTCTACAACGGCCAGAAGCATGTTCCCGTCTCGGTGAACGAGGACATGGTCGGTCACAAGTTCGGTGAATTCGCTCCGACCCGGACCTATTACGGTCACGGCGCGGATAAGAAGGCGAAGAGGAAATAATCATGGGCAAGGCCAAAGCTCCGCGCAGGCTTGCTGATAACGAAGCGCGCGCCGTATTGCGCACGATCCGTATCAGCCCGCAGAAGCTCAACCTCGTTGCCGCGCTGATCCGCGGCAAGAAGGTCGCGACAGCGCTTTCCGATCTCGAATTCTCGGCCAAGCGGATTTCCGGCACGGTCAAGAAGACGCTGGAATCGGCAATCGCCAACGCGGAAAACAACCACGACCTGGATGTCGATGCACTGATCGTGGCGGAAGCCTATGTCGGCAAGTCGATCGTCATGAAGCGGTTCCATGCCCGTGGTCGCGGTCGCGCCAGCCGTATCGAGAAGCCGTTCTCGCACCTCACGATCGTCGTTCGTGAAGTCGAAGAAAAAGGGGAGGCCGCATAATGGGCCAGAAAGTCAATCCGATCGGTCTTCGCCTCGGCATCAACCGCACCTGGGATTCGCGCTGGTTCGCGAACACCGGCGAGTACGGCAAGCTGCTGCATGAGGACATCAAGATCCGCAAGTATCTCGAGAAGGAGCTCAAGCAGGCTGCCATCTCGAAGGTCGTGATCGAGCGTCCGCACAAGAAGTGCCGCGTCACCATCCACGCCGCGCGCCCGGGTCTGATCATCGGCAAGAAGGGCGCCGACATCGAGAAGCTTCGCAAGAAGCTGATGGAGATGACGAAGTCCGAGACGCACCTCAACATCGTTGAAGTGCGCAAGCCGGAAATCGACGCGACCCTGGTCGCCCAGTCGATCGCCCAGCAGCTCGAGCGTCGTATCGCGTTCCGCCGCGCCATGAAGCGCGCCGTTCAGTCGGCGATGCGCCTCGGTGCCGAAGGCATCCGCATCAACTGCGCCGGCCGCCTCGGCGGCGCCGAGATCGCGCGCATGGAATGGTATCGCGAAGGCCGCGTGCCGCTGCATACGCTGCGTGCGGACGTCGACTACGGTACGGCCGAAGCGCACACGGCTTATGGCATCTGCGGCGTCAAGGTCTGGGTGTTCAAGGGCGAAATCCTTGAGCATGACCCGATGGCTTCTGAGCGTCGGGCCAGCGAAAGCGATGCAGCGCATGGCGGTGGTGGTGATCGCGAACGCGGTCGTCGTCGCGAAAACGCCTGAGACATTTAGGAATTTGGAGTTAGAACGATGCTGCAGCCAAAGCGCACAAAGTTCCGCAAGCAGTTCAAGGGCCGTATCCATGGTACCGCAAAGGGCGGCACCAACCTGGATTTCGGTGGTTTCGGGCTGAAGGCGCTTGAGCCGAACCGCGTCACCGCACGTGAGATCGAGGCGGCCCGCCGCGCGATCACGCGTGAAATGAAGCGCGCTGGTCGCGTCTGGATCCGTATTTTCCCGGACGTGCCGGTCACTTCGAAGCCGACCGAAGTCCGCATGGGTAAGGGCAAGGGTGCGGTCGACTACTGGGCGGCGCGCGTCAAGCCGGGCCGTATCATGTTCGAGATCGACGGCGTCAATGAAGAAACCGCCCGTGAGGCACTGCGTCTCGGCGCGGCCAAGCTCTCGGTCAAGACGCGCTTCGTGCAGCGCATCGCAGAATAAGGACGGGCTGATCATGAAAGCCGAAGACATCCGGACCAAGACCCAGGACCAGCTGACCGACGACCTGGCCAGCCTGAAGAAGGAGCAGTTCAACCTGCGCTTCCAGAAGGCCACCGGCCAGCTCGAGAAGACCGCGCGCGTGAGACAGGTCCGTAAGGATATTGCGCGTATCAAGACCATCGCTGCGGAAAAGTCCGCGGCTAAGAAGGCTTAAGGACGAAAACCATGCCAAAGCGCATTCTGCAGGGCACCGTCGTCAGCGACAAGAACGAGAAGACGGTTGTCGTCAAGGTCGAACGGCGCTTCACGCATCCCGTGATGAAGAAGACCGTGCGCATGACCAAGAAGTACAAGGCGCACGACGAGAACAACGCCCACAAGGTAGGCGATCAGGTGTTCATCCAGGAATCGAAGCCGATTTCCAAGGACAAGCGCTGGATCGTCGTGTCTTCGGACCAAGCCTGACCTCGGGCGTAAACAACGAATTTTGGACAGACCGGGGAGGGGCTTTGAGCCCATCCCGTTAGAAGAGAAGAAGGCGGCCAGTCATGATTCAGATGCAAACAAACCTCGACGTCGCGGATAATTCCGGCGCCCGTCGTGTCATGTGCATCAAGGTGCTGGGCGGCTCGAAGCGGAAATACGCTTCCGTGGGCGACATCATCGTGGTGTCGATCAAGGAAGCCATTCCGCGCGGCCGCGTAAAGAAGGGCGATGTGATGAAGGCGGTCGTGGTTCGCACGGCCAAGGACATCCGCCGCCCGGACGGCAGCGTGATCCGTTTCGACAAGAACGCGGCCGTTCTCGTCGACAACAAGAAAGAGCCGATCGGCACGCGTATCTTCGGACCGGTTCCGCGCGAACTCCGCGCCAAGAACCACATGAAGATCATCTCGCTCGCGCCTGAAGTGCTGTAAGGAGCCGGACCAATGCAAAAGATTAGAAAAGGCGACAAGGTCGTCGTGCTGGCCGGCAAGGACAAGGGCCGTTCGGGCGAAGTCCTCTCGGTGCAGCCGAAGGAAGACACCGCGCTGGTGCGGGGCGTCAACATGATCCGCCGTCACCAGAAGCAGTCCCAGTCCCAAGAGGGCGGGATCATCACCAAGGAAGCGCCGATCCAGCTGTCGAACATCGCGCTGGCCGACCCCAAGGATGGCAAGCCGACCCGCGTCGGCTTCATCTTCCAGAAGGACGGCAAGAAGGTGCGCGTCGCCAAGCGCTCGGGAGAAGTCATCAATGGCTAAGGCTCAAACCACGAAGCCCAAGGCTGAAAGCAAACAGTCCAAGGCTCAGAACACGCCGCGCCTCAAGCAGGTCTACAACGAGACCATCCGCAAGGCGCTGCGGGAACAGTTCGGCTACGACAACGAGATGCAGGTTCCGCGCATCGACAAGATCGTGCTGAACATGGGCGTTGGCGAAGCGACCGCCGATTCGAAGAAGCCTTCGATCGCGGCCGAAGACCTGGCGATGATCGCCGGCCAGAAGGCCGTCGTCACCCGCGCCCGCAATTCGATCGCCGGCTTCAAGGTCCGCGAGAAGATGCCGATCGGTGCCAAGGTCACGTTGCGCAAGGAACGCATGTACGAGTTCCTCGACCGCCTCGTGAACATCGCACTGCCGCGCGTCCGCGACTTTCGCGGACTGAATCCGAAGAGCTTCGATGGCCGTGGCAACTACGCCATGGGCATCAAGGAACACATCGTGTTCCCGGAGATCAACTACGACAAGGTTGATCAGATCTGGGGCATGGACGTCATCGTTTGTACGACTGCGAAGACGGACGACGAAGCCAGGGCGTTGCTCAAGGCCTTCAACTTCCCCTTCCGCCAGTAACGGCAGCGAGAAAAGGAAAAATCTGAAATGGCAAAGACCAGCTCAGTCGAGAAGAACAACAGGCGCCGCAAGCTTGCCGACCAGTACGGTCCCAAGCGGGCTGCGCTCAAGGCGATCATCATGGATCAGTCCAAGCCAATGGAAGAGCGCTTCCGCGCTCAGCTGAAGCTTGCCGCCATGCCGCGCAACTCGGCCAAGATCCGCATCCGCAACCGCTGCGAAGTCACCGGCCGTCCGCGCGCCTACTATCGCAAGCTCAAAGTATCGCGCATCGCGCTTCGTGATCTCGGCAATAACGGCCAGATCCCGGGCCTGGTCAAGTCGAGCTGGTAAGGAGGACATAACATGTCATTGAGCGATCCTCTCGGCGATATGCTGACCCGCATCCGCAACGCGTATGGCCGCAAGAAGTCGAGCGTTTCGACGCCGGCTTCGCGTCTGCGCACCCGCGTCCTCGACGTGCTGAAGGCTGAAGGCTATATCCGCGATTACAGCCAGACCGACTTCGACAACGGCAAGTCCGAAATCGAGATCGAGCTGAAGTATTTCGACGGCGCGCCGGTCGTGCGCGAAATCGCCCGCGTCTCGAAGCCAGGCCGCCGCGTCTATGTTTCGGCCAAGTCGATCCCGCAGGTCGCCAACGGCCTCGGCATCGCCATCCTTTCGACACCGAAGGGCGTGATGGCCGACCATGAAGCACGTGAACAGAACGTCGGCGGTGAGATCCTCTGCCAGATCTTCTGATCTGGCAGTTGACCGCAAAGTGGAATCCGGTCTTCGGATCGTTCCCGAAGACAGAGACCTGAAACAAGAGAAGTGACGAGGACAACAAAATGTCTCGTATTGGAAAGAAACCCGTTTCGCTGCCGCAGGGCGTGACCGCGACCGTCAACGGCCAGACCGTGACGGCGAAGGGCCCCAAGGGTGAGCTGAAGTTCGTGGTAAACGACGAAGTGCTGGTCAAGATGGAAGGCAGCGAGATCGCTGTCCAGCCGCGCGACCAGACCAAGACCGCCCGCTCCAAGTGGGGCATGTCGCGCACGCAGATCGTCAACATCCTGCAGGGCGTCAAGGACGGTTTCGAGAAGAAGCTCGAGATCACCGGCGTCGGCTATCGCGCGGCACTTCAGGGCAAGAACCTGCAGCTGGCGCTTGGCTTCAGCCATGACGTCGTCTATGAGACGCCGCAGGGCATCACCATCACGGTGCCGAAGCCGACTGAAATCACCGTGGCCGGCATCGACAAGCAGCAGGTCGGCCAGGTTGCGGCCGAGATCCGCGAGTATCGTGGTCCGGAGCCCTACAAGGGCAAGGGCGTCCGCTATGCTGGCGAGAAGATCGTCCGCAAGGAAGGCAAGAAGAAGTAGTGGGCCTGGCCTCGAGAGGTTGAAGACTTTTCGGAAAAGGCCAAGCCAGGAAGTGTAACGCCGCGGGGAGCGGTCGCGGGAGGCGCTTTCGCCTACCGCATATGGCGGCCCCCGTTTTTTGAAGGCAAGGAAGACCATCATGGGTACCAAGGAATCCACGCAGCGCCGCGCGCAGCGCGTCCGCCGTCAGATCAAGAAGGTCGCCGGCGAGCGCCCGCGTCTGTCGGTCCACCGCACGTCGAAGAACATCTACGTGCAGGTCATCGACGACGCCAAGGGCCACACCATCGCTGCCGCTTCGACGCTCGAGAAGGACCTCAAGGGTTCGCTCAAGACCGGCGCCGACACCGCCGCCGCGACCGCGATCGGCAAGCTGATCGCCGAGCGCGCCACCAAGGCCGGCGTCAAGGAAGTCGTCTTCGACCGCGGCGCCTACATCTATCACGGCCGCGTCAAGGCGCTCGCCGAGGCTGCCCGCGAAGGTGGCTTGAGCTTCTAAGCATAGTCCCGAAAAGTTGCAGACTTTTCGGATAGGGATTATGCGAAGGAATTGATTTCGCCCCCGGTGACCGTTTCCCGATTTATTCGGGGCGAGGCACCGGATCTTATCAGCAACCGTGCTTCCGGAAAAAAACAAGGAACAGGATATGGCACAGGAACGTAGGGATGGCGGCCGCGGCCGCGATCGTGAAGAACGCGATGACGGCATGGTGGACAAGCTCGTCCACATCAACCGCGTCGCCAAGGTCGTCAAGGGCGGCCGTCGCTTCGGTTTTGCAGCACTCGTCGTCGTCGGCGACCAGAAGGGCCGCGTCGGCTTTGGTCACGGCAAGGCGCGCGAAGTGCCGGAAGCTATCCGCAAGGCAACTGAATCGGCCAAGCGCGACATGATCTTCGTGCCGCTGCGCTCGGGCCGTACGCTGCACCATGACGTCGAAGGACGCTGGGGCGCCGGACGCGTGCTGCTGCGCGCTGCCAAGCAAGGTACCGGCATCATCGCCGGTGGCCCGATGCGCGCTGTCTTCGAGACGCTCGGCATGCATGACGTGGTCGCCAAGTCGATGGGTTCGTCGAACCCCTACAACATGGTTCGCGCCACATTCGACGCGCTGAAGAGCCAGATGCATCCCAAGGATGTGGCTGCTGCTCGCGGCATCAAGTATTCGACCCTTCAGGCCCGCCGCGGCACCGCCGTTGCGGCTGAAGAATAGTCGATCTGACCAGGGATTTTGACCATGGCCAAGAAAGCAACCAAGACCATCACCGTTGAGCAGATCGGTTCGCCGATCCGCCGCCCGAAGGAACAGCGCGCAACGCTGGTCGGCCTCGGCCTCAACAAGATGCACAAGCAGCGCACGCTGGAAGATACGCCCTCCGTGCGCGGCATGATCGCTGCCGTCCAGCATCTCGTCCGCGTCGTGGACGAGGGCTGAGCCAGAGCGCAGGAGAACTCAGATGAAACTCAACGATCTGCGTGACAAGGACGGCGCGACGCACTCCAAGAAGCGTCTCGGCCGTGGTATCGGCTCCGGCTCGGGCAAGACCGGCGGTCGCGGCGTCAAGGGCCAGAAGGCGCGCTCCGGCGTCGCCATCAACGGCTTCGAGGGTGGCCAGATGCCGCTCTATCGGCGCCTGCCGAAGCGTGGCTTCAACAACATCTTCGCCAAGAGCTTCACCGTCGTGTCGCTGGCCCGCATCCAGGTGGCCATCGATGCCAAGAAGCTCGACGCCAAGGCGACCGTGACGGCTGAATCGCTGGTTGCCGCCGGCGTCATCCGCCGCGTCAAGGACGGCGTGCGCATCCTCTCGGACGGCGAGATCAAGGCGAAGCTCGCCTTTGACGTCGCCGGCGCCTCCAAGGCCGCGATCGAAAAGATCGAAAAGGCCGGCGGTTCGGTCAAGCTGCCGCAGGAAAAGGCAGCTGCCGAGTAACGGCAATTTGAAGCGCGGTCGGCAGGAGTGGGATCCGTTTTTGCTCACGATTGCGCTTTGATCTGCTCAGCGAGGCGGCCGCGTCAACGCGGCCGCTTGCATGTTTAGAGCCCGGAGCTTATCTCGTGAGCTTCGGTGAAACGCGCCGCCTGACCTCAGGGCCATCAAGCGTTACCAAGCGGAGAATCAGGCATGGCTTCGGCTGCTGAACAATTAGCCTCGAATCTGAATTTCTCGGCCTTCGCCAAGGCGGAGGATTTGAAGAAGCGCATCTGGTTCACGATCGGCGCGCTGCTTGTCTATCGCCTCGGCACCTACATCCCGCTTCCCGGTATCAATCCCGACGCCTTCGCCCAGGCCTTCTCTTCGCAGAGCAAGGGCGTGCTCGGCATGTTCAACATGTTCGCCGGCGGCGCCGTGCAGCGCATGGCGATCTTTGCGCTCGGCATCATGCCTTACATCTCCGCGTCCATCATCATGCAGCTGATGACCTCGGTCATCCCGTCACTGGAAGCGCTGAAGAAGGAAGGCGAACAGGGCCGCAAGGTCATCAACCAATACACGCGCTACGGCACCGTGCTGCTTGCGCTGGTTCAGGCCTATGGCATTTCTGTCGGTCTGGAAGGCGGCAACGGCATCGTCAGCGATCCCGGCATGTTCTTCCGCATCTCGACCGTCGTCACGCTGGTCGGCGGCACCATGTTCCTGATGTGGCTGGGCGAGCAGATAACCGCGCGCGGCATCGGCAACGGCATTTCGCTGATCATCTTCTCCGGTATCGTCGCCGGCCTGCCGCACGCCATCTCCGGCACGCTGGAGCTTGGCCGCACCGGCGCGCTGTCGACCGGCCTGATCCTGGCGATCATCGTGCTGGCCGTCGTCGTCATCGCGCTCATCGTGTTCTTTGAGCGCGCCCAGCGCCGCTTGCTGATCCAGTATCCGAAGCGCCAGGTCGGCAACCGCATGTTCCAGGGCGATACCTCGCATCTGCCTCTGAAGCTCAACACGTCGGGTGTCATTCCGCCGATCTTCGCCTCGTCGCTGCTGTTGCTGCCGGCCACCGTCGCGGGCTTCTCGCAGACGACCAACATGCCGGCCTGGGCAAGCACCATTCTGGCCGCACTCGGACATGGCCAGCCGCTCTACATGGCATTCTATGCGGCGATGATCGCGTTCTTCGCTTTCTTCTACACTGCGATTGTCTTCAACCCGAAGGACACCGCCGACCAGCTCAAGAAGCATTCAGGCTTCATCCCGGGTTATCGTCCGGGCGAGCGCACCGCCGATTACATCGATTACGTTCTCACCCGCATCACCGTCGTTGGCGCCATCTATCTGGTGCTGGTGTGCCTGCTGCCGGAGTTCCTGATCTCGGCGACTGGCGTACCATTCTACCTTGGTGGCACATCGCTTCTGATCGTGGTCAGTGTCACGCTCGATACGGTTGCGCAGATTCAGGGCCACCTGATCGCGCACCAGTATGAAGGCCTGATCAAGAAGTCGAAGCTGCGCGGGGGGAAGAAAGCCAGATGAGGTTGATATTGCTTGGGCCGCCAGGAGCGGGCAAGGGGACGCAAGCACAAAGACTGGTAGAAAAACACGGCATACCCCAGCTCTCGACGGGCGACATGCTGCGTGCTGCCGTCCAGGCAGGCACCGAAGTCGGCAAGCGCGCCAAGGCGGTGATGGATGCCGGTGAACTGGTGTCCGACGCGATCGTCAACGCGATCGTCGCCGAGCGTATCGATCAGCCCGACTGCGCCAAGGGATTCATCCTCGACGGCTATCCGCGGACCCTGGTGCAGGCGGATGCGGTCGAGCAGATGCTGTTGGATCGCTCCCAGGCCCTCGACGCCGTCATTGAGCTCGTGGTCGACGACAAGGCCCTGGTTGGCCGGATCGTCAAGCGCGCCGACGAGGCGCAGGCGGCCGGCCTTCCCGTTCGCAAGGACGACAATCCGACCGTGTTCGAAGAGCGCCTGAGGGAATATTACAAGAAGACGTCGCCGCTGATTGGGTACTATTATGCCAAGGGCAAGCTCCGCAGTGTCGACGGCATGGCCGATATCGACGCCGTGACGGAACAGATCGAAGCGGTGCTCAAGGACGCAGTGCGGGGAAATTAACGATTGCACTTGACGGAGGCGGTTCGCTGCGGTATGGCGGCCCGTCTTCCTATCAGGCATGAGCTTTGCTTGTCCGCAAGGGCAAGGCAGCCGTATTGAACTGGAAACTCCCGCATGGGCCGGCCTCCACCGGACGCGGGGCAACTTAAGACAGCGCCGAGCCTGCCTTGTTTTTGAGGATTGGCTGGCCCACATGGAGAAGGAAAGAACATGGCTCGTATAGCCGGCGTCAACATTCCGACCAACAAGCGCGTTGTCATTGCGCTTCAGTACATTCACGGCATTGGCAAGCGGTTCGCCCAGGAGATCGTCGACAAGGTCGGCATTCCGGCCGAGCGTCGCGTCAACCAGCTGACCGACGCGGAAGTGCTGCAGATCCGCGAAACCATCGACCGCGATTACCAGGTCGAGGGCGACCTGCGCCGCGAAGTCTCTATGAACATCAAGCGGCTCATGGACCTCGGCTGCTACCGCGGCCTGCGTCACCGCCGCTCGCTGCCGGTCCGCGGCCAGCGCACGCATACCAATGCGCGCACCCGCAAGGGCCCGGCCAAGTCGATCGCCGGCAAGAAGAAGTAATTTGTTAGGGGAATAAGGGAGTAGGGGAGTAAGGCAGTAGGGAATGCCCATCAATCGGGCCGCACTTTTCCCTACTCCCTTACTGCCCTATTCCCCTACTCCCTTACGAAGGTGGAGCCGCTGGCATTACGGCGGTGTAGAGATCAACTGAAAGGACTATCATGGCCAAGGAAGCCGCTCGTGTTCGCCGTCGCGAACGCAAGAACATCTCGTCGGGCGTTGCCCACGTCAATTCGACCTTCAACAACACGATGATCACCATCACCGACGCGCAGGGCAATTCGATTGCCTGGTCGTCGGCCGGTGCCCAGGGCTTCAAGGGTTCGCGCAAGTCGACCCCGTTCGCTGCCCAGATGGCTGCCGAGGATGTTGCCAAGAAGGCCCAGGAACACGGCATGCGCATGCTCGAAGTCGAGGTCTGCGGGCCCGGCTCCGGTCGTGAATCGGCACTGCGCGCCCTGCAGGCCGCCGGCTTCACCATCACGTCGATCCGTGATGTGACGCCGATCCCGCACAATGGCTGCCGCCCGCGCAAGAAGCGTCGCGTCTAAGCATTTACCGAACGCCGCGCGAGCGCCCTTGGGCGCTCCTCCGCGGCATTCCAGGTCGCCCGCCACGATTGGATGGTGGCGGGTCAACGGAAGGAAAGCATCATGATCCAGAAAAATTGGCAGGAACTGATCAAGCCGAACAAGATCGAGTTCTCGTCGAAGAAGAAGACGCTGACCACGCTGGTCGCCGAGCCTCTCGAGCGTGGCTTTGGCCTGACGCTGGGCAACGCGCTGCGCCGCGTGCTTCTGTCTTCGCTGCGCGGTGCGGCTGTTACCGCCGTGCAGATCGACGGCGTTCTGCATGAATTCTCGTCCATCGCCGGTGTGCGCGAGGACGTGACCGACATCGTCCTCAACATCAAGGAAATCGCCATCCGCATGGAAGGCGATGGTCCCAAGCGCATGGTCGTTCGCAAGCAGGGACCGGGTGCGGTTCTCGCCGGCGACATCCAGACGGTTGGCGACGTCGAGATCCTCAACCCCGACCACGTCATCTGCACGCTGGACGAAGGCGCTGAAATCCGCATGGAATTCACCGTCGACACCGGCAAGGGTTACGTGCCGGCCGACCGCAACCGCGCCGAAGACGCGCCGATCGGTCTCATCCCGGTCGACAGCCTTTATTCGCCGGTCAAGAAGGTCTCCTACAAGGTCGAGAACACCCGCGAGGGTCAGGTTCTCGACTATGACAAGCTGACCATGACGATCGACACCGACGGTTCGATCACCGGCGAGGACGCGGTGGCTTTCGCCGCCCGCATCCTGCAGGACCAGCTCGGCTTGTTCGTCAACTTCGACGAGCCGCAGAAGGAAGTCGCCGCCGAGGCCGTCACCGAGCTCGCCTTCAACCCGGCGCTGCTCAAGAAGGTCGACGAGCTCGAGCTTTCGGTGCGTTCGGCCAACTGCCTGAAGAACGACAACATCGTCTATATCGGCGACCTGATCCAGAAGACCGAAGCCGAGATGCTCCGCACCCCGAACTTCGGCCGCAAGTCGCTGAACGAGATCAAGGAAGTCCTGGCGGCGATGGGCCTGCACCTCGGCATGGAAGTGCCGGACTGGCCGCCGGAAAATATCGAAGACCTCGCCAAGCGTTACGAAGACCAATATTGAGCATGAATTCCAAGGATGGGCGGCGTGGGCCGCTCGATCCGACGGTCATGCGGAAAACCATCAGAGGCCACGGCCTCTTGAACAACTGAAGAAGGAAAAGAGCCATGCGCCACGGTTTCAAAGGCCGTCGCTTCGCCCGAAGCATTAGCCATCGCAAGTCGATGTTCGCCAACCTCGCCGTGTCGCTGCTCGAGCACGAGCAGATCGTCACGACCTTGCCGAAGGCGAAGGACCTGCGTCCGATCGTCGAGAAGCTGGTGACGCTCGGCAAGCGCGGCGACCTGCACGCCCGCCGCCAGGTCATTGCGCAGATCGGCAATGAAGGCGTCGTCAAGCGTCTGTTCGATACCATCGCGCCGCGCTACGCCAACCGCAATGGCGGCTATCTGCGCATCATGAAGGCGGGCTTCCGTCACGGTGACAACGCCGCCATGGCTGTCATCGAGTTCGTCGATCGCGACGTCTCGGCCAAGGGCGCAGGCGACCGCGCTCGCATCGAAGCCGAAAGCGCTGACGCGGACGCCGCAGCCGCATAAGGCTCGGTTTTCCCAAATGACTTCAAAGGGGCCTGCGGGCCCCTTTCTTGTTTTCTGAAAGCAGCAAACCGCGGCGGAATCCGATTTCCTGGCTTGGCCCTGGGGTTTTGGCCCAAAATAGTCGGATTTCAGCGGCTTAGCCTTTCATTTTGCACAATCGTCGGGACAATGCCCCCGAACCTGCCTTGGAGGATTCGCGAATGCGCGCCAGAAGACTGCCCTTTGTTCTGCTTTTCGCCGTCATGGCGTTTGCGGCCGCACCGGTGGTCAGGCAAGCATTGGCCGAGGATACCAAGACGGATCCCGGCCTGTCCGATGTGCTGACCGACCTGCTGCATGGCGTGGAAGGCGAAAACGCCACGGCTGGGCCCGACAAGCGCGTACCCTTCGGCCGCGAGGAGGTGCAATTGTCCTTTGCGCCGCTGGTCAAGCAGACAGCCCCGGCGGTGGTCAACGTCTATGCCTCGCAGACCGCCAAGGTGACGTCGCCTTTCGATGGCGATCCGTTCTTCGAGGAATTCTTCGGCCGCTCGCAGCCGCGTGCGCAGTCTTCGCTCGGCTCCGGCGTGCTGGTCGATCCGACCGGCGTCGTGGTCACCAATTACCACGTCATCAAGGATGCCGACCGGGTCAAGGTGGCGACGGCGGACGGACGCGAGTTCGACAGCAAGGTGCTGCTCAAGGACGAGACACTCGACCTCGCCGTGCTCAAGATCACCTCGGACAAGCCGTTTCCGGTTATCGCCATCGGCGATTCCGACGCGCTTGAGGTCGGCGACCTGCTGCTGGCCATCGGCAACCCCTTCGGCGTCGGCCAAACCACCACCAGCGGCATCGTCTCGGCATTGGCCCGCAGCCATATCGGCGTCTCCGATTCCAGCTTCTTCATCCAGACCGACGCCGCCATCAATCCGGGCAATTCCGGCGGTGCGCTGATCAACATGGGCGGCCAGCTGGTGGGCATCAACACCGCCATCTACAGCCGCAGCGGTGGTTCGATCGGCATTGGCTTTGCCATTCCCTCGAATATGGTTCGCGCTTTTGCCGACGCGGCCAAGGCCGGGCTCGACTTCTTCGAGCGGCCCTATGTCGGCGCCGAGTTCGAAGCGGTGACGCCGCAGATCGCCGAATCGCTCGGCATGGAGAAGCCGACCGGTGCGCTGGTCTCGTCGGTCGAAGCGACCGGTCCGGCCGCCAAGGCAGGGCTCAAGCCCGGCGACGTGGTGCTGCAGCTCAACGGCAAGCCGGTCGAGAGCATCGAAGCGCTGGACTACCGGATGGCGACGCTGTCGATCGGTACCACCGCCAATTTCGCGGTTTTGACCAAGGGCCAGCAAGCGGCGATGGATATAGCGCTGGAGCGTGCTCCGGAAGGCATGAAGGCTGCCGAGGTGACGCTGCATGGCCGCAGCCCGTTTTCGGGCGCCAAGGTCGCGGAGCTGTCGCCCCGGCTCGCGCAGCGGCTTGGCCTGCGCACGGACATCAAGGGCGTCACCGTGGTCGACATCAACCGCGATTCTCCGGCCGCCGATTTCGGCTTCCAGCCGGGCGACATCGTGCGTGAGGTGAACGGCACCACCATCGATACCGCGGCGACCCTGGAGCTGGCGGCCAAGACGGATACGCGCTGGTGGCGCTTTACCGTCGAGCGCGGCGGGCAGATAATGCGTCAGGTGTTGCGTTATTAGGGCTGGGCTCCGTGCATTCGGGCTCATGCTCCAACGAAAAAGAAGTGCATGGCCGATCTGTTCAGCGTCGATGAACCGGAAAAGACCCCGCCCGGGCGGCCGCTGGCCGACAGGCTGCGGCCGAGAAACCTTGGCGAGGTCGTCGGCCAGGAGCATCTGACCGGCCCTGACGGCGCGCTGACCCGATTGATCGGTTCCGGCTCGCTCGGCTCGATGATCTTCTGGGGGCCGCCCGGCACCGGCAAGACCACCGTAGCGCGCCTGCTTGCCGGCGAAACCAGCCTGGCCTTCGAGCAGATATCGGCTGTCTTTTCCGGCGTCGCCGACCTGAAAAAGGTGTTCGAAGCGGCCAAATTGCGCCGCACCAATGGCCGCCAGACCTTGCTGTTCGTCGACGAGATCCATCGCTTCAACCGTGCCCAGCAAGACAGCTTTCTCCCGGTCATGGAGGACGGGACAGTCGTGCTGGTTGGCGCCACGACCGAAAACCCGTCCTTCGAACTGAATGCCGCTTTGTTGTCACGCGCGCGCGTTCTGGTCTTCCATTCGCTTGGCGAGGAGAGCATCTCCAAGCTGATGGTGCGGGCGGAGGAGACCGAGGGCAGGGCGCTGCCGCTCGACGACGAGGCGCGGGCCATGCTCATCCGCATGAGCGATGGCGACGGCCGGGCGTCGCTGACGCTCGCGGAAGAAGTCTGGCGGGCAGCCAAACCCGGCGAGGTCTTCGATCCCGAGGGTCTGCAGCGCATCGTCCAGCGCCGCGCTCCGATCTACGACAAGGGCCAGGACGGCCATTACAATCTGATCTCGGCGCTGCACAAATCGGTACGCGGTTCAGACCCTGACGCGGCTCTCTACTATCTCGCACGCATGTTCGATGCGGGCGAGGATCCACTCTATCTAGGCCGCCGGCTGGTGCGCATGGCCATGGAAGACATCGGCCTTGCCGACCCGCAGGCGCTTGTCGTCGCCAATGCCGCCAAGGATGCCTACGACTATCTCGGCTCGCCCGAGGGCGAGCTGGCTTTTGCCGAGGCCACCGTCTATCTCGCCACCGCGCCCAAATCCAACGCCGTCTACAATGCTTTCAAGGCCGCCACGCGGGCCGCCAAGGAACACGGCTCGCTGCTGCCGCCCAAGCACATCCTCAACGCGCCGACAAAGCTGATGAAAGCGGAGGATTACGGCGCCGGCTATCGTTACGACCATGACGAGCCGGACGCCTTTTCGGGGCAGGATTATTTTCCGGAGAAGATGGGCCGCCAGACCTTCTATGATCCGCCCGAGCGCGGCTTCGAGCGCGATATCAGGAAGCGGCTCGACTATTGGGCGAAGCTGCGCAAGGAGCGGGAATAGCGGGTTTGCGTGAGGCCGTTGACCAGATCCGCCAGGCAGCCAGCCGGCCACGATAGCAGGGCCGTTGTGTGGTAACCCAAAAAACCTTATCAAGGCGCACGGCCGGGCGGTGGCCGTTGCCTTGATTTGGGCACCTCATTCGCAACAGGATCGCGCTTCGCGCGTGGAAAAATGACAAAAACCCTTCGCAAATCCCTTCGCAAGTTCGCCATTGCCATCCCGCTTCTCGCCCTTGGCTTCTATTTCATTCCCATCCTGACGACGATCTTCATCATCTGCGGCCTGATCGACGTGCTGCGCAACGACCGCAAGGATCTGTCGCTGTTCTCAGGCTATTTTCTCGGCAACGGCCTGTTCACCTGGCTGCTTTCGCCGTTCAATCTGCTGGTCGACCTCATGTGCTACAGAAATCCGGGCGTCTGGAAGCTGGAGCAGTTTCCCGCCGACTATCAGCGCGAGGTCAACGAGGTCCTGGACATCTTCAAAGCGCGCAAGGATGAGATCATTGCCGACATCGACGCCAATTTCGGCGCCGGCCGGCGCGGCATGTATGTCTACCAGTGGTACGGCAAGCACAGGATCGATAATGTCGCCGAGTTCAACAAGGATTTCAAATATATCAAGACCATAGCCGTTTCCGTCTTCAGCAAGCGCGAATCGACGTCCTGGCATTTCGGCCCGCTGCGGCTCAGCCTGCGCATCCTCTACAATCTGATCCCGGTGAAGTCGGAGATTTTCGTCGAGTGCGGCAACGTCAAGAATTACTGGTACGACAATCCGCTGTTCATCTTCGACGACACGCTGCTGCATCGCTCGGTCAACGAGTATGACGGCCGCCGCTACTGCGTGTTCATGGACATTATCAGGCCGTCTCCGGTTCCCCGTCTCATCGCGGGCATGCTCGCCATCGTCTCGGTCAGCGTCGAGCGCATCAATTCCATGTTCTACAAGAACTGGAAGATGATCGGCTCGACCAAGCCGAAAAATGCCGGGACGACCTGAGCTTTAGAGAACCGGCGCTGCCGGCGGCATTTGGGTGCTCCGCATGTGAGATTTGGCCCATCCTTGTGGCCGCTCATGCGCCGGAACGGCTCCTGGCTGCATGAACGGCGGCCCCGGGCTGACTTTGACAGTTCTGCCTCTCCCCTCCTGGCGGCTTCAAGTGACGAAGAACAGATCTCTCGGATTTTGGGCAACGACCTATGTGTGCACCGCTCTGCTGGGAGTTGCTCTTGCTCTCACCTATGTAGGGCTTGAACAGCCTGTCTATTACTGGGACTTCGCTGCCTATTTCGACACGTTCAGCCAGCAAGGCACGCTCTTGGTTCAGAGCCCTCTCGAATGGCTCAGCCACCTGAGAACCTCGATAGCCACGGATGACTACAGTGCGGCGATCCTGGTGCCGCTGATGCCGTTTCACATCATTTTTGGCGATTCGAGGTTTTCCTACATCGCCGGAACAGTCGCTGTTTATCTGGTCCCGACCGCTCTTCTCATCGGCAGAATAAGCTATCTGGAGGCGGCGACCGGAACATCTTCATGCCGAAGCTGGCTCACCGTATGGATTGCGGCCTTTCTCTACACGCCCTTCTGGGCGGCGACGCTCCGTGGGTTGCCTGACATTGCCGGCTGTTTCGCGCTTTGCGCGGCAATCTATTTTCTCTGGAAATCGAGGTTCCTGACCCATGAACCGGTGATCAGCGGAATACGTGTCGGCGTATGCCTGTGGTTGGCATTCGTGCTGCGCCGCTGGTACGCCTATCCCGTCATCGGGGTCGGAATTTCCGCAGCCTTCTTCTGTTTTCTGCGGGCGAAAGACCGGGACTTTCCGGCACTCCGCAATGCCGCCGTCGGGAGCCTGTGTGCGATCCTCGTGGTATCGGAGCCGCGCTGACCTTCCAGCAACCCCTGATCCTCAAGATACTGGGAACCAGCTATGGCGACCTTTACAGCGGATACAAGACAAACTTCGGTTCACAGCTTGGCCAGGTAGGATCGCGGCTCAGCTATGTGAACTGGCTGTTGATCGTATTTGGCCTTTACATCTCCATCATACGCCGAAACAGATTTTCCCTGTTCTGTGCCGTTGCTTCGGCACTCACCTTCGTCCTCTTCACCCGCATGCAGGACCCGGATCGCCATCATTCGATGCCAGTATTTCTTTGGCTCTTTCCTGCCTACGCCCAGGCAATCGTTGCGATCGTTTCGATGCCGGCACTGAGATCGCTATGGTCGAACGCCGCGATAGCCGTTGCCGCCGGGCTGGCGTTTTTCGGTACTTTTTTCCCGACTGGCCGCCAGGTGCTGTCACCGATCAGCTACGTCTTTGCCAGCGAAGCCACGCTCCCGCTGCACCTCGACAATCGTCCAGAATACAGGCGCCTTATCGATGACCTTCTTGGAAAGATGGGACCCGGGGACCGGTTGTCGGTGTTTGCATCCAGCGGGATGATGAGCGATTCATTGCTGTATGAAATGGACAAGGACCTTTACCCTCGCATCGAGTGGGCTTGTCAGGTCGATAGTCGCGATCGATTCAGACCGGCGACGTTGAAGTCCAAATACGTTGTCGTGACCGACCCGCCCGTTATCCATCTGCAGCCGGGCGCGCAGCTCTGTGTCTCAATACCGGACCAATACATTGTCGAGGGCAAAGGCATCGCCGCAGCATACAGGCGCATCGCGGCGTACCAGCTGTCCGGCGACGTCAAGGGCTACCTCTACGAACAGGTGCGCCCAATCGGCAAAGCGGAGATCGATGACCTCTATAACGAGTTCAGGAAAAAATATCCGAGATGGGCAACGCCTGAGTGGTGACGAACTCGGCCGATCCGTGCGGTTGCGCGCGCAACAAGGGATTGACCGGGCAGCCGTGCGGGGGCAGTAAACGGTCATGTTCAATCTGCTTCTCGTCGTCGTCGGTGGCGGCATCGGTGCCGGAATTCGTCACCTCACCAACATCGGCGCATTGCGCCTTGTCGGCCCAAACTATCCCTGGGGCACGATGGCCATCAACGTCATCGGCTCCTTCGCCATGGGGCTGTTCATCGCCTCCATGATGCGCCGTGGCGGATCGAACGAGGTCAGGCTGTTCGTTGCTACCGGCATTCTTGGCGGCTTCACCACCTTCTCCGCCTTTTCGCTCGATTTCGCGACGCTGTGGGAGCGGGGAGCCACGCTGCCTGCACTGGCTTATGCCCTTGCCAGCGTCGTTGGCGCCATTATCGCCCTGTTTCTGGGACTTTGGCTCGCAAGAAGCCTGCCTTAGTGCTATTGCCGCGCCAAGAACAGGCCGAGCTTCGCTCGGGAAACGGATAAGCGACAAAAAACATGGCAGGCGTTGAACAGATCACGGTGGAGGCCGGCGAGGCGGGCATGCGGCTCGACCGCTGGTTCAAGACCCATTTCCCGGGCCTTGGTTTCGGCCATTTGCAGAAGCTTCTGCGCTCCGGCCAGATCCGTGTCGACGGCGGCCGGGTCAAGGCCGACACCCGTGTCGAGCCCGGCCAGATGGTTCGCGTCCCACCGCTCGAGGTCGACAAGAAGGGCGAGAGTGCGCTGACCGGCCACTCGATCCGCAACCAGGGCGATGCCGATGTTCTCGCCAAGATGCTGATCCATGAGGACCCTAAGGTTTTCGTCTTCAACAAGCCGGCGGGCCTTGCGGTGCAGGGCGGCTCGGGCGTCACCCGCAATGTCGACGACATGCTGGAAGCCTGGCGCAACCAGAAGGGCGAGAAGCCCAGATTGGTTCACAGGCTCGACCGCGACACTTCGGGTGTTCTGGTCGTCGCCCGTAGCCGGCTGGCCGCCATGAAGCTCTCGGAAGCGTTTCGCGCCCGCGAGACCAAGAAGACCTATTGGGCGCTGGTTAAGGGCGTGCCGCCCAAGCGCGAGGACAAGATCTCGACCTGGCTGATCAAGGAGCCGACGCCGGACGGTGACCGCGTGCGGGTCGCCGCGCATGGTGAAAAGGGCGCCGACCACGCTGTGTCCTACTACCGCATCATCGAGCAGGCGGCGCAGACGATGACCTGGCTGGAGATGGAGCCTTATACCGGCCGCACCCACCAGCTTCGCGTTCATGCCGCCCACATCGGCTGTCCGATCCTGGGCGATCCGAAATATTTCGAGGCCGACACCAACTGGGACTTTCCCGGCGGCATTCAAAACCGCCTGCATCTGCATGCGCGCCGCATCATCATTCCGCATCCCGACAAGGGCGTCATCGATGTCACCGCGCCAATGCCGCCGCACATGCGACAGAGCTGGAACCTGATCGGCTTCGACGACGCCAGCGCGGAGGACTGATCGTGAGCGGCGCCACCGACGGGCTCGCCACCGATACGCTTGATCGTCGCGACACGGTCGACATGGCCGCCGCCGCCATCATGGTCGGGCTGACCTTTTCCTGGGGGCTGAATTACGTCGCCGCCAAGATCTCCTACGCTGGCTATGATCCGGTTTTCCTATCGATCGCGCGCTCGATCATCGGCGGCCTGTGTGTCTTTGCCTGGTGCCGGTGGCGCGGCATCGCGCTTTTCACGCGCGACGGGACCTTGCTCGCCGGCATCGTGGTTGGCGCGCTTTTCGGCATCGAGTTCCTTTGCCTTTATGTCGGCCTGGAGCATACGACCGTTGCCCGCAACACGCTGCTGGTCAACACGATGCCGTTCTGGATGCTGCTCGGCGGCCATTTCCTGCTTGGCGAGCAGATCACGTTGAGAAAATTCCTTGGCCTGCTGCTGGCCTTTGCCGGTCTTGCCGCGGTGTTTTCCGACAAGCTCGGCGGCGGCGGAGACATGCTGTTCGGCGATCTCCTGAGCCTCGGCTCCGGATTCTTCTGGGCTTTGACCAACATCCTCATCAAGCGGTCGAAGCTGGTCGAGGCGAGCGCCGAAAAGCTTCTGCTTTACCAGCTCGCCGGGGCAGCGATCGTAGGCGTCTTGGTGCTGCCTCTCGCCGGCCCGCCCGTTCGCGATCCGACCGTGCTGCCGACTTTGTCGCTGCTTTTCCAGGCTGTCTACATCGTCGCCTTCACCTATGTGCTGTGGTTCTGGCTGCTGCGGCGCTATCCGGCATCAGGCCTGTCCAGTTTCACCTTCCTGTCGCCGGTTTTCGGCGTGCTGTGCGGCGCCATGTTCTTGAATGAGCCCCTGACCATGCGCATTTTTCTGGCACTTGGCCTGATTGCCGCCGGCCTGATCATTGTCAACCGGCCGGCGCGCAAGCTGACGCCGGTGTAAGAGAGACCTTCATGCGTGATATCCTCAACGACCTCGAAGCGGGCAAATATCTTTCCCATCCCGATCCGGTGCGTCGCGCCCAGATCCAGATGAAGACGCATCTGCCGAAGCGCTTCTACAAGGCCGCCTCTGTCGCACCTGTCGACAATGGCTTTGCCGTGCATCTCGACGGCAAGCCGGTGCGCACCCCGGGCAAGGCGCTGCTGGCGCTGCCTACCGAGGCAGCAGCAGTGCTTGCCGCCGACGAATTCGCCGCCCAAAGCGAGACCATCAATCCGGTGACCATGCCGGTGATGCGTCTCGTCAACACCGCCATCGACGGTGTTGCCAGCGACCCGCAGGCGGTGCTGGAGGATATCCTGCGCTTCGCCTCATCCGATCTGCTCTGCTACCGCGCCGACGTACCGCAGGGGCTGGTGGAGCGGCAGAACCAGCATTGGGATCCGGTGATCGACTGGGCGAGGGGAACACTCGGGGTCCGCTTCAATCTCGCCGAGGGCATCATTCATGTCGAGCAGCCGCGCGAGACCATCGCCGTGCTGGGCAGCCATCTTGCTCAGCGAACAGAGCCGCTGCGGCTCGCCGCCATCCATGTGATGACCTCGCTGACCGGTTCGGCTCTGCTGGCGCTGGCTGTCGATTTCGGCGAACTCGATGCCGATTCTGCCTGGGCCGCTGCCCATGTCGACGAGGACTGGCAGATCGAGCATTGGGGGCAGGACGCGGAGGCCGTTGCCCGCCGCGCGGCTCGCAAGCGCGACATGATGGCTGCTGTCGGCCTGCTGGAAGCGCTCAAGCGCTAAGGAGTTTTCCCAGCTCGCCCGGATTCATCCCGCAGTGCACCTAATACCAAAGTCATAATCCCAAAGACGCGCTGCCTTTGGCAGGCGCTTTCTGTCATTTTTCCGAATGGCTGTCGTTGAGTCCGTGCTCGGAGGAGAACGCGGACGGTGTCGCGCAGCATCGAGAACGGGTCTCACGGGAGGATAACGCAATGGCAATCGCATCGACCGCCGGCGGAGCAAGCCGCGGCATGACGCGGGAGGAGAAGAAAGTCATCTTCGCTTCCTCGCTCGGCACCGTTTTCGAATGGTATGATTTCTATCTCTACGGCGCATTGGCCGGAGCGATCGGCGCGGCATTCTTCGCCTCCTATCCAGAGGCGACTCGCAACATCTTCACGCTGCTGGTTTTCGCCGCCGGCTTCCTGGTGCGCCCGTTCGGCGCGCTGGTGTTCGGTCGCATTGGCGATCTCGTCGGCCGCAAATACACATTTCTTGTCACCATCCTGATCATGGGCCTGTCGACCTTCCTGGTCGGCCTGCTTCCCGGCTCGGCGAACTGGGGCATTGCGGCGCCCATCATCCTGGTCGGGCTGCGCATGCTGCAGGGCCTGGCGCTCGGCGGTGAGTATGGTGGTGCGGCGACCTATGTCGCCGAGCATGCTCCCGACGATCGCCGCGGCTTCTATACGTCGTGGATTCAGACGACGGCGACGCTCGGCCTGTTCCTGTCGCTGATCGTCATCCTGGTCGTGCAGAATTCGCTGAGCAAGGAGGATTTCGCGGCTTGGGGCTGGCGTATTCCGTTCCTGCTCTCGGCCATACTGCTCGGCATATCGGTCTGGATCCGCCTGTCGCTTGCCGAATCGCCGACTTTCCAGCGCATGAAGGACGAGGGCAAGGGCTCCAAGGCGCCGCTGACGGAAGCCTTCGGCCAGTGGAAGAATGCCAAGATCGCGTTGCTCGCGTTGTTCGGCCTCACCGCCGGCCAGGCTGTGGTCTGGTACAACGGCCAGTTCTACGCGCTGTTCTTCCTGGCGAATGTGCTCAAGGTCGACCCACAGTCGGTCAACATCATGATCGCGATTGCGCTGGCGCTCGGCGCGGTCTTCTTCGTCGTGTTCGGCTGGCTATCCGACAAGATCGGCCGCAAGCCGATCATCATGGCCGGTCTCGCGCTGGCGATCGTCACCACTTTCCCGCTGTTCAAGGCGCTGACATGGGCCGCCAACCCGGCGCTCGCCACCGCCCAGCAGAACACGCGTGCGACGGTGACCGCTGCTCCGGGGGACTGCAAGTTCCAGTTCAATCCAACCGGAACACGCAAGCCTCTCACCTCGTGCGATATTGCGACGGACTTCCTGGCCAAAAGCTCGGTGCCCTATGATATCGTCACGACAGCGGCAGCGGGAACAGCGGCCAGCGTCAAGATCGGCGCCGAGACCGTGACGTCTTACGACGCCGTGGCGGCCGCTGATAAGGCTGCTCCAAGCGATGCGGCTTTCAAGAAGGCGATCAACCTGGCGCTTCAGGACGGCGGTTACCCACTGAAGCGTGCTGCCGCCAAGGTTGCTGACCAAAAGCTCGACGCCTTTGTCGCGGCCAATCCCGAACTGAAGCTCGACGCGGCAGCCATTCGCGCCGGTGAAAAGGCCACTGTCCCGCTCGCCCAGGCGGTCAAGGACAAGCTGCTGACGGCCGATGAGGCTGCCGGCGCCACGGACGTGACCGTCTACAGTGTTCCGGCGGCCGGTGCGTTCGCGATGTTTGCCGACCCGGCGGCGGTCAACTGGGCAAAGGTCATCGGCATCCTGTTCATCCTGGTCCTCTACGTGACCATGGTCTACGGGCCGATCGCGGCGATCCTGGTCGAGATGTTCCCGACCCGCATCCGCTATACCGGCATGTCGCTGCCCTATCACATCGGCAATGGCTGGTTCGGCGGCCTGCTGCCGGCGATCGTGTTCGCGCTCAGCGCCTCCAAGGGCGATATCTACTACGGCCTCTGGTATCCGGTGGTGATCGCGGCGATGTCGCTGATCATCGGCATGATCTTCGTCAGGGATACGCTGGGAACCAACCTGCACGACAAGCAGTAGCTGACAGCTCCAGCATACAAAGATAAAGCCCGGCGCGAGCGATCGCGCCGGGCTTTTGCTTTCATGCTATCCGTTGACGAGGGCTGCTGCCCCTCTGTGTCAGATCTTGCGGCCCCGGGCCTCATCCTCGATGGCTGCCTCATGGTACCAGCCGTCGCCGAAGTCTGCGCGGGCACCACGCAGCGAGGCAAGCTCTGCCGCAAACTTAGCCCTTCCGCTCAAATTTGAGGCAGAGAGACGCGCTGCCGCCGGGAACATCAGAATTTTGGCCGACGGTCGTGTGGAAATGATTTCCATTGCCGGGTTCCTTTCTTCCGCCGAACCTTTTCGATTCAACTTGGTCCGAAGATAAGGTCTGCAATCAAGTTAGGCAATATGCCTATGAAAAGATCAGTATTTGCACACTATTTGTGCAAAGAACGATTGTGATGGATCCGAGCGCATCGCTTAGGCGGCTCACCGACTTCGAGTGATACCGGGTCAATTTTGCCGCACCCTCCGGACCAAGAATGGCACACGAATTGCATTTTAGGTGTGCGGCAGGCCGGCTGCTGACGGCAGACGCATGTCGACGCCGTTCAGTGTTCGGTGATCAAGCAACGAGAGGCTAGAATGACGAAATACAAGCTCGAGTATATCTGGCTCGATGGATATACCCCGGTCCCCAACCTTCGCGGCAAGACGCAGATCAAGGAATTCGCCGAATTCCCTGATCTCGAGCAGCTGCCGCTATGGGGCTTCGATGGTTCCTCGACCCAGCAGGCCGAAGGGCACAGCTCCGATTGCGTGCTGAAGCCGGTTGCGGTCTATCCGGATCCCGCCCGCACCAACGGCGTGCTGGTCATGTGCGAAGTCATGATGCCCGATGGCGTGACGCCGCACGCATCCAACAAGCGCGCCACCATCCTCGATGACGAGGGCGCCTGGTTCGGCTTCGAGCAGGAATATTTCTTCTACAAGGACGGCCGGCCGCTCGGCTTCCCCGAGAGCGGCTATCCCGCACCCCAGGGCCCGTACTACACCGGCGTCGGCTATTCCAATGTCGGCTCCATTGCGCGCCAGATCGTCGAGGAGCATCTCGACCTCTGCCTCGCCGCCGGCATCAACCACGAAGGCATCAACGCCGAAGTTGCCAAGGGCCAGTGGGAATTCCAGATTTTCGGCAAGGGCTCCAAGAAAGCCGCCGACCAGATGTGGATGGCCCGCTACCTCATGCAGCGCCTGACCGAGAAGTACGGCATCGACATCGAATACCACTGCAAGCCGCTTGGCGACACCGACTGGAACGGCTCTGGCATGCACGCCAACTTCTCGACCGCCTATATGCGCGAAGTCGGCGGCAAGGCCTATTTCGAAGCGCTGATGGCGGCCTTCGACAAGAACCTGATGGATCACATCGCCGTCTACGGCCCGGACAACGACAAGCGTTTGACCGGCAAGCACGAGACCGCGCCGTGGAACCGGTTCAGCTATGGCATTGCCGACCGTGGCGCCTCGATCCGCGTGCCGCATTCCTTCATCAAAAGCGACTACAAGGGTTATCTGGAAGACCGCCGTCCGAACTCGCAGGGCGACCCCTACCAGATCGCCTCGCAGATCCTGAAGACGATCGCCTCGGTTCCGGCAAGCGCCCAGGTTTCGGCCGCCGCGTAAGCGTTTCGGACTGCATGACAAGAAGACCCCCGGCGTTTCGCGCCGGGGTTCTTTTTTGGCCGTTACCCGGCTGACGGCATTCCTGGGAAAACATACCCAGAAAAAGTCAGGAAATTCACGCGGCCGCAAATCGCCCGGGAGTTCTTGCCGCAGCCATGTGAGCCTCCGGCGATCACTCGCTATAAAGCCCGGAAAAGCGCCTTTTCCAGCCCTTATCCGGGGCAAAGGGCCTTCCATAAGCATCTGTTCATACAGCAGAATCGGCCATTCGCGGCCCGGCTTGCGACGTTGACAGATCACGCTACGGCATGCGTATTCGCAGGCCTTGGGGTTACGTCACGCAATGCTGTTCGGACGGGCGGGGTTTTCTGAACGGCGGCATTGGCGTGGGCGCCGGACGAGCGGTCACTGTAGCCTGAGACAGTGCTCCGCTCGCTCCTGGCTCCAACGTTGGCGACCGAGCGGCCGCCTTGATCTTCACTGGACATCGCCGAGTAGTGATTGAAGTCACCGGACCGACGCTCAAGCCGGCCGCTCCGATGGACCGTAGGTCCAAGAATCCGGGCATCGTGCGATCGCCGAAGACGAAAGGCGGATACGGGCGCGCATGCGGCTGCCGCGCAGGCGAGACATGCCGGTCGGCTGGCAATTCCTATTGGAGCGCAGCAAAAAGCCCTTGAAAGAGGGAAGTCTTTCAAGGGCTTGGTTATGGCGAATCTTAGGCTGAGATTGAAGCCTCAGACGGAGTAGTACATGTCGTATTCGACCGGATGCGGGGTCATTTCGAAGCGCATCACTTCGGCCATCTTCAGCTCGATGTAGCTGTCGATCTGGTCGTCGTCGAAGACGCCGCCAGCCTTCAGGAAGCCACGGTCCTTGTCGAGGCTCTGCAGGGCTTCTCGCAGCGAACCGCAGACGGTCGGGATCTTTTTCAACTCCTTCGGCGGCAGGTCGTAGAGATCCTTGTCCATCGGCTGGCCGGGATGGATCTTGTTCTTGATGCCGTCGAGGCCGGCCATCAGCAGGGCGGAGAAGGCGAGGTAGGGATTCGCGCCCGGATCGGGAAAGCGGACCTCGACGCGCTTGGCCTTCGGCGACGAGCCGAACGGGATGCGGCAGGACGCCGAGCGGTTGCGCGCCGAATAGGCGAGCAGAACCGGCGCTTCGTAACCCGGCACCAGGCGCTTGTAGGAATTGGTCAGCGGGTTGGTAAAGGCGTTGATCGCCTTGGCATGCTTGATGACGCCGCCAATGAAGAAGAGGCAGTTTTCCGACAGACCTGCATATTCATTGCCGGCGAAGGTCGGCTTGCCGTTCTTCCAGATCGACATGTGGACGTGCATGCCCGAGCCGTTGTCGCCGAAGATCGGCTTCGGCATGAAGGTGGCCGTCTTGCCATAGGCGTTGGCGACCTGGTGGACGACATATTTGTAGATCAGCATCTTGTCGGCGTTGCGCACCAGTGCGTCGAACTTGATGCCGAGTTCGTGCTGGGCCGCCGCCACCTCATGGTGATGCTTTTCGACGCGCACGCCCATCTCGGCGAGCACGGTCAGCATTTCCGAGCGCATGTCCTGCGCGCTGTCGATCGGCGGCACCGGGAAGTAGCCGCCCTTGACGCGCGGACGGTGGCCGAGATTGCCGGTCTCGTAGTCGGTGTCGTCGTTCGACGGCAGTTCCGTGGAGTCGAGCTTGAATCCGGTGTTGTAGGGATCGGCCTTGTACTTCACGTCGTCGAACACGAAGAACTCGGCTTCCGGGCCGACATAGATGGTGTCGCCGATGCCTTCGGCCTTCATGTAGGCCTCGGCCTTCTTGGCCGTACCGCGCGGATCGCGGTTGTAGGATTCACCCGAAACCGGATCGAGGATGTCGCACAGGATGACCATGGTCGACTGCGCGAAGAACGGGTCCATGTGGACAGTGTCCGGATCGGGCATCAGCACCATGTCGGACTCGTTGATGGCCTTCCAGCCGGCAATCGACGAGCCGTCGAACATCACGCCATCGGCGAACATGTCTTCCTCGACCTCGATGACATCCATCGTCACGTGTTGCAGCTTGCCCTTCGGGTCTGTGAAGCGCAGGTCGACGAATTTCACGTCGTTGTCCTTGATCTGCTTCATGATGTCTTTGGCTGTCGTCATGTCATGTATCCCTGTTTGATGACGTTTTTTGTTGATGACGTTTTCAGGAGGATGGCCGGGTCAGGTCAGACCGCGTCCATGCCCGTTTCGCCGGTGCGGATTCGCACAACTTCCTCGATATTGGAAACGAAGATCTTGCCGTCACCGATGCGGCCCGTCTGGGCCGCCTTGCGGATGGCCTCAATGGCGCCTTCGACCGCGTCGTCGCCAAGCACGACCTCGATCTTCACCTTGGGCAGGAAATCGACGACATATTCGGCGCCGCGATAGAGTTCGGTGTGGCCCTTCTGACGACCGAAGCCTTTTGCCTCGGTGACAGTGATGCCTTGCAGTCCGGCTTCCTGAAGCGCTTCCTTCACTTCGTCCAGCTTGAATGGCTTGATGATCGCTTCGATCTTTTTCATGTAAAAAGTGGCCTCCACTGCCAAAAAAACGGGTTGTGACCCCCCGCTTGCGCCTCCATCAAGCACGAACTGTGCCAATTCAGCGGATTCTAAGCGGTCTCATAAGATTTCAAAGCCGCGCCGCACCGGGATGCAAATTCGCGTCATTCACTGCACCGGAAGCGGCATGGGCTGCCAGAGCCTACACAGCGCCAACACCCGCGTCCGCACAAAAATCAGGCACATCGCCTATCCCGCAGGCAATTTTCTGCCCGCGATGCCTTCGTGCCGACGTTATGGCCGCAGATCTCGGCAACTCCCCCTTGTTTGCTTAGGATCGAAATTGGACAATGCTTGATAGCATGCGGATCGGCAATCCATGAGCAACGAACTTCTTGTCCCCGCCGAAATGACCGCGGCCGATCGGCTGACGATCGCGGCCGGTCCGGCCGATGGAATCAGCCTGATGCGGCGCGCGGGCGCAGCGGTCGCGGCCGAGGTTCTCAAGCGCTATCCCTCGGCAAAGCACATCCATGTGCTGTGCGGGCCCGGCAACAATGGCGGCGATGGCTATGTCGTCGCACGCCTCCTGGCCGGCAGCGGCGTCGGCACAACGATCTGGTCATCCGGAGCGCCGAGGCCGGAAAGCGATGCGGCGCTCGCCGCCGCGGAATCACTGATCAAGTCCCGGCCGCTGTCTGATTTCGACGCCGAGTTCGGCTCGATCGTGATCGACGCGCTCTATGGGGCAGGGCTGTCCAAGCCGCTTTCCGGCGATGCCGCGAAGGCCGTCGATACCGTGACAGCCCTGCGCCTGCCTGTGGTCGCGATCGACCTGCCGTCGGGCGTCTCAGGTGCCAGCGGCGAAATATTGGGCAGGGCGTTTCGTGCCGAGGTCACCGTCACCTTCGCGCGGAAAAAGCCCGGCCACTTGCTGCTGCCGGGGCGCGGGCAATGCGGTGAAATCGTGCTCGCCGATATCGGCATCGATGACGGCATCATCGCCCAGCTCGCTGTCTCGACCTTCGAGAATGTGCCGGACCTGTGGTTGCGGGAATTTCCCCTGCCGGCGGTCGATGCGCACAAATACAAGCGCGGCCATGTCGGCGTCTTTTCCGGCGGTCCCAGTGCTACCGGCGCGGCGCGGCTGTCGGCGATGGCCGCCGCTAGATGCGGGGCAGGGGCGGTCACCGTGCTGTCGCCTGGCAATGCCATGCAGGTGAACGCGACACACCTGACCTCGATCATGCTGCGAGAGGCGGGGTCACTTGAGGAGGTGCAGGAATTTCTGACGGCGCGCCATCCCGAGGCGCTGGTGTTTGGACCGGGGCTCGGGCCAAAGCCCAAGGTCGGCGATTTCGCCCTGCAACTGATCAAGACCTTGGCGGAGGGTGCACGCGCATCGCAAACCGCAAACCACGGAGGAGCGATCGTGCTTGATGCTGACGCCATTACATCTATGGCCCATCAGCCGCAGTCGCTGTTCGAAGCCGCCCGTCACCTGAACGCGCCAGCGTTGGTGATCACGCCGCATGAGGGTGAATTCGGCCGCTTGTTCCCAGATATCGCCGGGGACAAAACCATGTCGAAATTGGACAAGGCGCGGGCGGCCGCAGCGCGGGCCAATGCCGTCATCGTCTACAAGGGCGCCGACACGGTCATAGCAGCGCCCGATGGCAAAGCGGCGATCAACTCCAACGGTGCACCGTGGCTGGCCACAGCCGGGTCAGGCGACGTGCTGTCGGGCATCATTGCCGGTTTGCTCGCACAAGGCATGCCGCCCTTCGAGGGCACCTGCGCGGCGGTGTGGCTGCATGCCGAAGCCGGCAGCCGGTTCGGACCCGGCTTGATCGCCGAGGATCTGCCGCTGGCGCTGCTGCCGGTGTTGCGTGAACTCTTCGACGCGCGCATGGCCGTTCCATGAACCGCGCCCTGGCTCTGCTGCTTGCCACAGTCTTTGCCGTCTTCGTGGCGTCGACGGCGCGCGCCGAGGGCCCTGTGATCATCGTCGACGATCCGGCGGTGCTCGCCGCACTCGATGCCAAGGGTTTCGGTTTCGCCGATGTTTTGGGGGTCGACGGCGAGGACGGTCTAAAGACGCTTTACGACGAGGCACCCGCCTATCACGCCATCGTCGACATCGTTGCCTCCGATGTTGCGGCGCTGCGGGCCGAGATAAAGGCCGGCGGGCGGCCGCTCTACGAGGTGACAGACGGCAATGTCGGCCGCATCATGGACATGCGCTGGCTGAAGACCGATGCCGCGCGCTTCCGGCTGGTCGGCGTCGTCAACCGGCTCGACCGTCGCGATTTCACGCTGCTGCAAGGCGACAGGAACTGCGGCGAGGTGCGCTTCATCTACCGCCTGGCCTACAGTTTTCGCAAGAACGGCAAGCTGCTGGCATCGCGCCTGCCGTTCAATTTCAATGCCGTCTACAGCGCGGTGCCCGATGCCGACGGCGGCTGCGTCGGCACTGCCGGACGCTGGACGCCACAGCTTGACGAGAGCGTCGATGCCGGTTGGCTGACCGGCGGGCCGCTGGAGAAGGCCGGGCTGACCTTCAAGCAGCTGGAGCTCAACGCGCAGGTGGTGCGCTTTCCCTCCGGACAGGAAACCGAGTTCGGCGGGCAGGCGGCCTATCTCATGCGGGTATTCGGCATCGATGGCGCTGCTATCAGCGAGAAGCCGCTGGAGAACACGCCCGACACCGCACGGCTCTTGCAGGACGCGGCGCTGAAAGCACGGCTTGCCGCCTATGTCGGCGCCAATCTGCCGGCGGTCGATGAAGGCGTTTATGAAATTCCCGACGAGTTCCTGGCCAGAAAGATCATTTCATGGTCGACCTTCGGCAGTGCGCGGCAGGCCAATCACCCGTTTACGCAATTATTCCAGCCCAAGGAATTCGCACCGCTCGATTATTCCGCGCTGAAACTGGTGCGCACGCCGGAAGCGCTGGTCGAGCGGCTGGACAATGGCGCCTGCCAGGGTTGCCATCAGGCCGGTTCGACCGCCGGTTTCCATTTCATCGGGCTAGACGACAAGACGACATCGCCGTTGAACCGCATCGAGGTCGGGGTTTCGCCGCATCTTCATGCCGAGATCCCGCGGCGCCAGGCGTGGCTCGCCGCCACGGCCGAAGGCAAGCAGCCGAACCGCTTCCGTCCGCTCTCCTTTGCGCCGCCGGCGGTCTGGACGAACGCCGGCGCGGTCGATTACGCGCCGGCGGAGATGGCCATGCCGTGCCTGATGCAGGAAGATGCGGCCCGCTTCGGCGCGACCTGGCAGTGCAGCAGTGGTACCATCTGCACGCCGCTGGCCACCGCTTCGGGCGTGCACACGAAACTGGCGCAATGCCTGCTGCCCAAGGACAGCGAAAAAATGTTTTCCGGCCATCCCTGCCTGACCGGCTCGATCGCCAGCAACGCGGCGCAGCCTTTCAACGACCGGTACAGCAGATCGGGCCAGTTCGCGGCCTTCGCCCCGGACATTTCCCGTACCGCCTACACCTGCCGTCCGCCGAAGATCGGCGTGCCTGGAGGCATCGCCTATCGCGGCTGCGACGACAAGGACCGTGCTTTCGCGGCCTTCAAAGCCGGCAAGCCGATGCCGAACGAAATCTGCGGGCTGGTCGGCGGCAAGAAATTCGACATCTGCGTGGCCACCAACAATTTCGACCAATGTCTTGGCGGCGCTGTCAATCGCGGCAACCGCCCGGCGTGTTCGGCCGATCATTTCTGCCGCGAGGACTATATGTGCCAGTCGCTGCCGTCCGATACGCCGGACATTTCAAAAGTGAAGGGCATCGGTTTCTGCTCGCCGACCTACTTCATCTTCCAGATGCGCATCGACAACCACGCAACGCCATGGGGCAGCCCTGTCCGCGCCACGATGGGAGCGGGGTTTGGTGCGGCGGAAGAGGAGTGAGTTGCCAACGCCTCACAGCGGAATATTGTCGTGCTTCTTCCAGGGGTTCTGCATATCCTTGTTGCGCAGCATGCGGAGCGCGCGCGCGATGCGGCGGCGCGTCGAGTGCGGCATGATCACCTCGTCGACATAACCGCGTTCGGCGGCGACGAAGGGCGACAGGAAGCGATCCTCGTAAGCCTTTGTGTGGGCCGCGATTTTTTCCGCGTCGCCGATGTCCTTGCGGTAGATGATCTCGACCGCTCCCCTGGCGCCCATCACCGCGATCTGCGCGGTCGGCCAGGCGTAGTTCATGTCGCCGCGCAGATGCTTTGACGCCATCACGTCATAGGCGCCGCCATAGGCTTTGCGGGTGATGACGGTGATCTTCGGCACGGTGGCCTCGGCATAGGCGAACAGGAGTTTCGCGCCATGCTTGATCAGCCCGCCATATTCCTGCGCCGTACCCGGCAGGAAGCCGGGGACATCGACGAAGGTGACGATCGGGATCGAAAAACAATCGCAGAAGCGCACGAAACGGGCCGCCTTGCGGCTGGCGTCGGAATCGAGCACGCCGGCCAATACCATTGGCTGGTTGGCGACGAAGCCGACGGTGCGGCCCTCGACGCGCCCGAACCCGGTGACGATGTTCTTGGCGAAGTTCTGCTGGATCTCGAAGAAGTCGCCTTCGTCGACAACTTTCATGATCAGTTCCTTGATGTCGTAGGGCTTGTTGGCGTTGTCGGGAATCAGCCGGTCGAGCGACAAATCATGGTCGGTGACCGACTGGTAGCATTCGATCTCGGGAAGCTCCGATGTGTTGGAAGCCGGCAACAGGTCGACCAGCCGGCGCATCTGCAGCAGCGCCTCGACGTCATTGTCATAGGCGCCGTCGGCGATCGACGATTTCGTCGTGTGGACGGAGGCGCCGCCGAGGCTCTCGGCGGTCACCGTTTCGTTGGTCACCGTCTTCACCACATCCGGCCCGGTGACGAACATGTAGGAAGTGTCGCGCACCATGAAGATGAAGTCGGTCATCGCAGGCGAATAGACGTCGCCGCCGGCGCACGGTCCCATGATGACGGAAATCTGCGGAATGACGCCGGAGGCCAGCACGTTGCGCTGAAAGATCTCGGCATAGCCGCCGAGTGCTGCGACGCCTTCCTGGATGCGCGCCCCGCCGGCATCGTAGAGGCCGATGATCGGCGCCCGGTTGCGCAGCGCCATCTCCTGCACCTTGATGACCTTCTCGGCATGCGCTTCCGACAGCGAGCCGCCGAATACGGTAAAGTCCTTGGCGAAGAGGTAGACCGGGCGGCCGTTGACGGTGCCCCAGCCGGTGACGACGCCGTCGCCGGCGATCTTGGTGTTCTCCATGCCGAAGTCGGTCGAGCGGTGCTCGACATACATGTCGAATTCCTCGAACGAGCCCTCGTCGAGAAACACCTCGATGCGTTCGCGCGCGGTGAGCTTGCCCTTCTTGTGCTGGGCATCGATGCGGACCGGGCCACCGCCCATGCGGGCGATCTCGCGGCGGCGCTCGAGTTCCTTGAGAACGTCTTTCATCGATTACCTCCCAAGCCAGCGGCATTTCGTCGTAATCGTGCCGGCAAGCGAGCGCAAGCGGCGCTTGCGCCACGGGCTTTGCTGCGCTGCAACATGAAGCCCCTTGCAATTGAGGGCGAACTCAGCCATATGCAGCCCATAGGCGCTTGGGCCGGGAACGAATCCGGCCTTCTCGACGAATGAGACTGGTTGCGTCTGTTTTCCCTCTTTCCGGTATATCGGCCCTTTTTCCGGTAAATCACAAAGCGGCGAAAAAGCCCCGTGGCATGATGCCTGCGGGCACGACAGCGCAGCCGAGTGGACGAACCCGTCCGCCCGCCTTGTCGTTCATCACAGATTTTTCGACGGCAGGTTGCGCCCTGCCGCCATCGGTGTTTGCGGCCAGAAGCCGCGTGAAAGAAGATTATTTTGACCAACGAAAACACTTTGCCCGGTAGCGCTGCGGAACTCACGGGTTTCGCGGCACTGGGTATTACGGGCGCGCTGCTCAAGGCCACCCACAACGCCGGCTTCGCCGAGCCGAAGCCGATCCAGGCACAGGCGATCCCGCCGCAGATGGAAGGCCGTGACATTTTCGGCATCGCCCAGACCGGCTCCGGCAAGACTGCGGCCTTCGCGCTGCCGATTCTGTCGAAGATCATTGCGCTTGGCACCAAGCGCCGGCCGAAGACGGCACGTGCGCTGATTCTGGCGCCGACGCGCGAACTCGCCGTGCAGATCGAAGACACGATCAAGATCCTCGCCAAGGGCGCGCATGTCTCGACCGCGCTCGTGCTCGGCGGCGTGTCCCGCTTCAGCCAGGTGAAGAAGGTTGCTCCCGGCGTCGACATCCTAATCGCCACGCCCGGCCGGTTGACCGACCTGGTGCGTGAGGGCGACCTCGTGCTTGCCGACACCAAATGGCTGGTGCTGGACGAAGGCGACCGCATGCTCGACATGGGCTTCATCAACGACGTCAAGCGCATCGCCAAGGCGACCGCGCCCGACCGTCAGACGGTGCTGTTCTCGGCGACCATGCCCAATGAAATCGCCGAACTGGCCAAGGGCCTGCTGAAGAACCCGATTCGTGTCGAAGTCGCGCCGCAAAGCACGGCGGCGGCCGAGATCGTGCAGGGCGTCGTCTTTGCCCGCACCAAGCAGAAGCGCCAGGTGTTGTCGACGATGCTCGCCGACGAGGCGATGAAGTCTGTCATCATCTTTTCGCGCACCAAGCATGGTGCCGACAGGGTGACCAAGGACCTTGAGCGCGACGGCTTCAAGGCCGCCGTCATCCACGGCAACAAGTCGCAGAACGCCCGCCAGAAAGCGCTGAACGATTTCCGCGACGGTTCGGTGCGCATTCTGGTGGCGACCGACATCGCGGCGCGCGGCATCGACGTGCCCGGCATCAGCCATGTCGTGAATTTCGACCTGCCTGATGAAGCCGAGAGCTACGTCCACCGCATCGGCCGTACCGGCCGCAACGGCATGGACGGCATCGCGATCACGCTTTGCGATCCTTCGGAAAACAGCAAGCTGCGCCAAGTCGAGCGCATCATCCGTACCAAGCTGCCGATCGTTGCCGACCATCTCGGCAGCCCCGATCCGCTGCGCAATCCGGCTGAAAAGAACGAGCGCTTCGAGCCGGCCAATGACCGCAACGACCGCAATGGGCGTCGCGACGGCAGGCGGCCCGGTGGCGAGAACAAGGGCAACGGCTTTGGCAAGAAGCGCTTCGGCGACAAGCCGGCCTTCGCCGGCGAGCGCAAGCCGGATGGCGCCAAGCCGGCCTTCAAGGGCAACAACAAGCGCCGCTTCGGCGGCAAGCGCCCGGCGGCGCGGGCTGCGTAAGTAGCCAGCGTTGTAGTCAGTCAAGCTCAGGCTGGCTGATTGCCGGGACAGACCAAGGAAAGGGCGGCTGAAGCGATGCTTCGGTCGCCTTTTTCGTCCGCCTACTTCACCACCGCTTCGATCCAGACGGCGATCCTTTGCGCCAGAAACGCCGTGGTCGATGGCGACAGCGCGTCGCCGGCAATGACGTGATTGTCCGGGTCGCCGGTGTCGTCGACCGAAACCAGTTCATGCGGCGCACCCCAGCGCCCGGCAATCTCGCGGGTGCGGTCGGCCCACACCACTTTGTCCGAATCAGAAAAGATGAACAAAGCAGGGATGGTCGCCTTCTCCACCGGCGCGCCATAGGCAAGCTCGGTCAGCGCCTGCATCGGCAAGGTTGCTTCGATCGGATAGCGGGTGGTCCAGAATTTTTCATGCAGCGCGTTGCGCGGCACGAAGCTGTGTTCCTTGCCGGCGACCAGCCTGGCGATCTGTTTGCCCCACGGCATGGTCAGGATCTCGGCGCCCGAAGCCTTGACGCCGAAATTCGGCGAGATGAACGCGATCGCCGCCACCCCGTCCGATGCACCGGACTGCGTTGCCGCCCAGACCGCCAGCGAGCCGCCGGTCGAAGTCGAGATGACGATCACCTTGTCGCCGATCGCCCGGCCAATGGCGAGTGCTTCCTCATAGTCGTTGATCCAGGCGTTGATGCTGCCTTGCGTCATCGCCGCGCCATCCTGCCCGTGACCGGTAAGGCGTGTGTAGAAGAGATTGGCGTCAAGCTGTTCCGCCACTTCGTCGGGCAGCGGGCGGATTTCGCCCTTCGATGCGGAAAAGCCGTGGATGTAGACGATCGACAGCGGGGTCGTGGCATGCACCAACGGATCGGCCCAGACGATCTCTTTTTCCAGCCCGTCACGGATTCCGGGGATGGCGGCTTCCGCCTTTGCCACATAGGCCTGCGGATCGTCAGCGATGAGCGAGGGATCGAAACGGATAGTGGTGTCGACGCGAACGCGCGGGCCGAGCACGAAGGCCAGTGCGAGAATGGCGATAAGGCCCAGCACAGCAAGCACGATCCGTCGCCCCATCGCAGACTCCACGCAGCACTTGCCTCAACCATGGCGACGGCGGCCCGAAACGGTGAGCCTGCCAATTTCGCCGGCGTCCTATTCGATCGGGGGCTTGCGGTCGTAATGCAGCGGCCGCGCCTTCCAACTGGTCATCAGGCTGATAAACCCTCTGCACAGCGGCCTCGGCAGCAGGCCGAGCAGTTTCAGGGGCCAGCTGGTCCGGCGCGGGAAATGGACTTCGAAGCCGCCCGACTTGATGCCCCGCGCCATGCGGCGCGATGCGCGGCTGACCGGCATCAGTCCCGGCATGGGCAGCATGTTCTTCTCGGTCAGCGGGGTGTCGATGAAGCCGGGATTGAACACCTGGATACGCACGTTCATCTTGTCGAAATCATACTTCAGCGACTCGGCCAGAATGTTGATGGCCGCCTTGGTGCCGCCATAGGCGGCCGTTGTCGGCCAGCCGAAATAGGATGTCACCGAGCCGACCAGCACGACATGGCCGCGCGCCCGCACACGCATGCGTTCGACCGCGGGCACGAGGCCGTTGATGATGCCGAAATAATTGACCTCGAAGGACCGCCGAAAGTCGTTGACGACAAGATTCTCCCCCGGCGTCGAAATGTAGTTCCCTGCATTGAAGATGGCGAGCACGATGGGACCGAGTTCCTTCTCGATCGCGGCGACGGTTCTTGCCATGCGCGGCTCGTCGGTGACATCGCAAGGAAAGGCCGTGACACTGCCCGGCATCTGCGCGGTCTCGACGACAAGCGTGTCGATCGGATCGTCGTCAAGCGCCGTCACCGCGACGGCATAGCCCTGGGAAGCAAGATCCCTGGCCAGCGCACGGCCGATGCCGCTTGAGCCGCCCGTGATCCAGGCGACGCCGTGCTTCGGGTTAGCCCGGTAGAGTGTCATGCTGCGCCCTGTCGACTTGTTGGTGCTTTGCTCTAGCGGTGAAGAAATCGAATGAAAAGCCGCTTTTCAACGTCAGCCGGAAATGAACAGTGGCGCAAGAGGCCAGCCTCGGGAAGCGCCGACGCAACAACAGCACTGCAAATGCGACTGGACCAGACAAATTCTTGCCTTGAAACCGCAGCTTCGGGTTTCTAGGGTTTCGGCGCACCTACACAAGGAATCCTGAATGCCCCGTTCTGTGATCGACGCGATCGGCAACACGCCTCTGATCCGCCTCAACAAAGCTTCGGAACAAACCGGTTGCGAGATCCTGGGCAAGGCCGAGTTCATGAATCCGGGCCAGTCGGTCAAGGATCGCGCGGGCCTGTTCATCATCCGCGACGCCGAGAAGCGCGGGCTGCTGAAGCCCGGCGGTGTGATCGTCGAGGGAACGGCGGGCAATACCGGCATCGGGCTGACGTTGGTCGCCAAGGCGCTCGGCTATCGCACCGTCATCGTCATCCCGGACACACAGAGCCAGGAGAAGAAGGACACGATCAAACTGCTCGGCGCCGAACTGATCGAAGTGCCGGCCGTGCCCTACAGGAATCCCAACAATTACGTGAAACTGTCGGGGCGGTTGGCCGAGCAACTGGCAAAGACAGAACCGAACGGCGCCATCTGGGCCAACCAGTTCGACAATGTCGCCAACCGTGACGGCCATATCCGCACCACGGCGGAGGAAATCTGGAACCAGACCGGCGGCAAGGTCGACGGCTTTGTCTCGGCGGTCGGTTCGGGCGGCACGCTGGCCGGCGTCGCCTCCGGACTGAAAGCCAAAAGCCGGGATGTGAAGATCGCGCTCGCCGATCCGCTGGGGGCCGCGCTCTATTCTTTCTACACCAGCGGCGAGCTGAAGTCCGAAGGCAGCTCGATCACCGAAGGCATCGGGCAGGGGCGAATCACCGCCAATCTCGAAGGGTTCACGCCGGATTTTTCATTCCAGATCCCCGATGAGGATGCGCTGCCGATCGTCTTCGACCTGATCCAGGAAGAAGGCCTTTGCGTCGGCGGCTCGACCGGCATCAACATTGCCGGCGCGATCCGTCTGGCCAGGGAATTAGGCCCCGGCCACACCATCGTGACCATCCTTTGCGATTACGGCACGCGCTATCAATCAAAACTGTTCAACCCGGAATTCCTGCGCGAGAAGCAGCTGCCGGTGCCAGGCTGGATGGAGCTGAAGAGCACAATTCCGGTGCCGTTCGAAAAGGTCGCGTGATGGCAAACAGGACGGACGCCCTGTTTCGCGACGATGCCTATCTGCGGACGGCGGACGCGACAGTCGTTGCTGTGAACGATCGCGGCGGTATCATCCTCGACCGGACGATCTTCTACGCCACTTCGGGTGGCCAGCCGGGTGACACCGGATATCTCGAACGCGGCGATGGTAGCCGCATCGCCATTGCCGCCACCCTCACCGGTGAGACCAAGGACGAGATCATCCATGTGCCGGCGCCGGAGCAGGCGGTTCCGCAGCCCGGCGAGGCGGTGAGGCTGGCCATCGACTGGGAGCGGCGGCATCTCTTGATGCGCATGCACGCGGCTTGCCACCTGCTCACCGTCGTCTGCCCGTTCCCGATCACCGGTGCCTCGGTTTCCGAGGACGACAGCCGTGTCGATTTCGACGCTCCGGATGCCGGCTTCACCAAGGAGGACGTCACTGCCGGGCTGATGGACCTGGTGCGGGCCGATCATCCGATCTTTGTCAGGCTGATCAGTGACGAGGATCTGGCTGCCAATCCCGGCCTAGTGAAATCCAAGAACGTTCGGCCGCCGGTCGGCACCGGCAAGATCCGCCTGGTCTGTATCGGCGACAACGCCTCGGTGGACAGCCAGCCCTGCGGCGGCACCCATGTAAAGAGCACCGGCGAAGTCGGCGAAATCCACATCGGCAAGATCGAGAAGAAGGGCCGCGAGAACCGGCGCTTCCGCATCCGCTTTGGGCCGATGTCGGCAAACTGAACAGGACAGTGATCGCCAAAAAAGCGAGCAGGAGAACAAAATGGCCGAGGACAGCCCCTTCACCGTCGACGCAGACTGGCTGCAGCAACGTCTCGGCGAGCCGGGCCTGACGATCATCGACGCATCCTGGTATCTCCCGGCGCAGAAGCGCGATGCGCGCGGCGAGTATGAGTCGGCCCACATCCCGGGCGCACGATTTCTCGATCAGGATGCCGTTTCGGACCCGGATTCGCCCCTGCCGCATACCTTGCCGTCGCCGCAGCATTTTGCCCAGTATGTCGGCGCCATGGGTGTTTCGGCCGATGACACCATCGTCGTCTATGATGGTCCGGGTTTCTTCTCGGCGCCCCGGGCGTGGTGGATGTTCCGGGTGATGGGCGTCTTCCAGACCTATATTCTGGATGGCGGCTTCGATGGCTGGAAAGCCGCCGGCAGGCCGGTGACGGCTGAGCCGACCAAGATCGCGCCAAGCGTGTTTCATGCCGATTTCGACCCCGGGCGCGTCGCCAGCCTCGCCGACATGCGCCGGATCGTCGACACCAGGGCAAGCCAGATCGCCGACGCCCGGGGGCCGGGCCGGTTCACCGGCACTGAACCTGAGCCGCGCGCGGGTATCCGCTCCGGCCATATGCCTGGCGCGCGCAATCTGCCCTATTCGGCGCTGTCGGAAAATGGCGAGCTGTTGTCGAAGGACCGCCTGCGCAAGGTGATCGAGGAGGCCGGCATCGATCTGTCGAAACCTGTCGTCACTTCATGCGGCTCCGGTATTACCGCGGCGGTGGTGACGCTGGCGCTGGAAACGCTTGGCCATACGAACAACAGGCTTTACGACGGCTCCTGGACGGAGTGGGGCGGGCTTTCCGACACGCCTGTGGTGACCGGCAAGGAATGAAGACGATGGAAAACGGCACGCTGGAAGACATTGACGTCACGGTGACGTTCCTCGAGATGCATGTGCCGCCGGCCTATTCGCCGCCTGTGCCGTATAACCGTCAGGTCGCGCTGCTGAAGACCAAGGACATTCCGCTGCATTTCTACCGCTATCTGATGGACCGGGTGGGGCGCAAATGGCACTGGGTCAATGTGCTGAGACTGGATGACGACGAGCTTTCGGCCGGCATCCATCGCGAGGACCGCGACATCAGGGTGCTCTACCTCGATGGCGCCCCCGCCGGCTTCTTTGACCTCAAGCCGCATCTGCCGGAAGAAGTCGAGCTCGCCTATTTCGGCATGATGGAACATGCGACCGGGCAAGGCATCGGCCGCTGGTTCCTGGGCTCCGCGATCGCCGCCGCATGGTCGCATGGGCCGAAGCGGGTGACGGTGCAGACCTGCACGCTCGATCATCCGGCGGCTCTGCCGCTCTACCAGAAGCTCGGCTTCGCACCGGTGGCGCAAAAGAGGGAAATCGTCCATCCGCTGCCTTTCACCGAGCGCGCGGCCAGCGTCATGCGGCCCTAGCCGGAAGCTAATACCAGCTCGAATCTGAACCCGTCGTTCATCGGCCCTTCAGGCTGTTTTTGGCATGTTGCCGGCACCATCAATGCGGCCAAGGCCGAAGGAGACGAAGACATGCTGACCCGCCGTACACTTGCCGCCGCGCTGATCGCGGCAATTGCCATGCCAAGCCTGGCCGCAGCCCAGGCGACAACGCCTTCGGCCGCGACGATCGAGCGGAAGCTCGAGGCGGCGCCGCGTGTGAAATTGCGGCCGAACGAGCGCGTCACCATCCGCGAATTCAAGCGGCGCCCGGATTTGCGCCGCATGGCCCGCTCGATCGATATCCAGTCGATCAACTTCGCCTTCGGTTCGGCGGCCATTTCCAGTTCGCAATACGACAAGATCGAGACCATTGCCGACGCGCTGCGGCGCATCCTGCGCCGCGATCGCGGCGCCCGCGTGCTGATCGAGGGCCATACCGACGCCGTCGGCTCCTTCCAGTCGAACCAGGCCCTGTCCGAACAGCGCGCCGCTTCGCTGAAGCGCACGCTGGTGCGCGAATTCGGCGTGCCGGGTCATGCTCTCGAGACAGTCGGCTATGGCGAGGAGTTTTTGCTGGTGCAGACGCAGACCGAAAACTGGCAGAATCGCCGGGTGACGCTGCGCCGCTTCGACGATTTCATCCGTTGAGCCGCAGCTCCGACGGGACTTGATGAGAGCCGATCGCCGAGGGGCGACCGGCTCTTCGACATTTGGCAGGAATCGGGTGGGCGGCGAGGGTTCAAGGACATAATTTCCAGTCACGACACCGGAGATTTTTCCATGACCATCCAGTTCAAAGCTTTGCCGACCGAAGATGTCAGGACGTTGCAGCGCGGTGGCATCGATGCTTATGGCCAAATGCCCGAGCAAAAGATCTCCGACGGTGACGGCATGCCTTGCCGTCATTGCTTGAAGAACATAGGAGCCGGCGACGCCTACCTTGTTCTGGCATACAGGCCATTCCCGGGGCTTCAGCCCTATGCCGAAACCGGGCCGATCTTCCTGCATGCCGAGGAATGCGATGGTGCCGCTGAGAGCGGGGCGCTGCCCGAGGTTCTCGATAGCCCTGACTACATCGTGCGCGGCTATGGCAGGGATGATCGTATCGTCTATGGCAGCGGCGGCGTCATCCCGACCACGGCAATTGCTGCACGGGCCGAGACGCTGTTCGAACGCGACGAGATCGCCTACGTCCATGTCCGTTCGGCGCGCAACAATTGCTACCAGTGCCGCATCGAGCGCGCTTGAGGCTGAGATTAGCCCCTGGAAACAGTTGTCGTACTCCCGTCGCATATTCGCGATAGAAAGCCATTGTCGATCGATTTGCCGACCACGGATGAACCGGCGGTAAATCTCGACATCGAGGAAGCGGGGCTTTGGCTCCGCTTTTTTGTTGCGCGGGGGTATTCCGCGCAACAAAAAAGCCCGCCGGCATGGCCGACGGGCTGCAACTGTTTGGCTGGAGGGCCTTTTAGTTGAACTTGTACTTCGCGCCGAGACCCACGGTGTGGAAAGAGGAAGTCGCGGTAAGGGTGTCGTCAGGTGCGCCGAATTCCGAAGAAAAGTCCTTCTTGGCGAACTGCGAATAGCGATATTCGAGACCGACGGTAACGTTGCTGGACAGAGCCGTTTCAAGGCCGCCACCAACCGAGAAACCGCTGGAACCCCAGTCGAGAATGTCGCCGATCGGATCGGAAGCGTTCAGATCGAAATGCTGCCAGCTATAGCCGGCAAGCGCATAGGCAAGGGTCGATTCGTTCATCTTCATGCCGACGCGGCCCAACACATCGAACCCATAGTCGGTATCGACGTTGATCGATCCGCCGCCGAGCTCCAGTTCGGAAGTCATGCCGGAGTAGCGTGCATCGACCATGACGCCTGCGACCCAGCTGCCGAAGTCATGATCGTAGCCGACGTTCAGTTCACCAAAGGCACCTTCGCCACCGAGACCATTGAATTCCAGGTCGCCGAGCGGCGGAACGTTGATCTGATGCACGGATGCACCGGCGCCACCAGCGCCGCCGATGTAGAAGCCGGTCCAGTTGTAGGCTGGCGTCTCGAAGGCAGCACCGCCGCCGTTCTGCGCACCGAAACGGTAATTGGCTGCGATCTGGAAGGTATGGCGCGAGGTGTCAAGATTGAGGAGACCGTCCGGAACTCCGACAAGGCCAGCGTCGGAAAGAAGATCGTCCTTGGTCCCGAAGCGCGTATAGCGATACTCAGTCTTGATCGTCCAATTGCTGTTGATGGCCGTTTCGATGCCACCTCCGACAAAATACCCGCTTTGATCCCAATCAAAGTCGAAGCCGGCGTTCGTATCGAGCTTGTACTTCTGCCAGGAATAGCCACCCAGCACGTAACCCAGAGTGTTCGGCGTCAAGAGGTAGCCGAGACGCAGGCCAGCGTCGAAACCGTAGGTTTCTTTGATCGAAGCGTCGAACCCCGTAATGTCCAGCGTGGTCCCGATGTTGCCGACGTGAGCGTCCAGCAGACCTCCGATGAGGAACCGGGGCGAGACCATATAGTCATAGCCAACCGTCAGCTCACCATAGACGCCTTCGCCACCAATGCCGTTCAGCGAGATTGGAATAAAATCGCTGCCGAGCTTGTGTACGTTGGCACCGGCACCGACGCCAAAACCAACGTAGAGGCCGCTCCAGTTAAAGCCGGCAGCTTCTTCTACCGGTTGCACGACGTCAGCTGCATGAGCAGCAGACATCAAAGCTACAGCAGAAATAGCACCAAGAAGAAAAGATTTCGCGGATGTGCGAATGAACATATGCCCGTACCCCAATGAATAAACCCAGAATGTCTCTAGCAGGGAGTCGGCCGGTACGGGAATGACAAATATGCAACAATGATGAGCAAAGTGCCGTTGCGTCACGTGGTTCGACACCAAGCTTTGCCTGAAAAACAGGCTCGCAAGAAAAAAAACCGCCGGCTTGGAACCGGCGGGCTGGATTGAAAGGAGCTGTTTTCGCGAAAAATCAGGCGGCAAGAACGGCTTTCGGCTCGACCAGTTCGTAGCCGAGCGCCTCGGCGACTGCCCGGTTGGTGATCTTGCCTTTATGGACATTGAGGCCGTTGCGCAGGTGATGATCGTCGACCAGCGCCTTCAGGCCCTTGTCGGCAAGCTGCAGGCCATAGTGCAGCGTCGCGTTGTTGAGCGCGTGGGCCGAAGTGACCGGCACGGCACCCGGCATGTTGGCGACGCAATAGTGGATGACGCCGTCGACCTCATAGGTCGGCTCGGCATGAGTGGTGGCGTGCGAAGTCTCGAAGCAGCCGCCCTGGTCGATGGCGACGTCGACCAGCACCGAGCCTTTCTTCATGCCCGACAGCATTTCGCGCGAAACCAGTTTTGGCGCCGCGGCACCCGGGATCAGCACCGCGCCGACGACGATGTCTGCCGAAAAGCACTCTTCCTCCAGCGCCTCGACAGTCGAGTAACGGGTGTGGACGCGGCCGGCGAAGAGGTCGTCGAGCTGGCGCAGGCGCGGGATCGAGCGGTCGATGATGGTGACGTCGGCGCCAAGGCCGGCCGCCATCCTGGCCGCGTGCAGGCCGACGACGCCACCGCCGAGCACGGTGACCTTGCCGGGCAGCACGCCGGGCACGCCACCCAGCAGCACACCGCGGCCGCCATTGGCCTTCTGCAGCGCCGTGGCACCGGCCTGGATCGACAGACGTCCGGCAACTTCCGACATCGGCGCCAGCAGCGGCAGGCCGCCACGGTCGTCGGTCACAGTCTCGTAGGCGATTGCCGTCACGCCGGACGCAAGCAGGCCCTTGGTCTGCTCCGGATCCGGCGCCAGGTGGAGGTAGGTGTACAGGATCTGGCCTTCGCGAAGCTGCGCCCATTCGCTGGGCTGCGGTTCCTTGACCTTGACGATCATGTCCGACCTGGCGAACACCTCGGCGGCCGTCTTGGCAATCGTGGCGCCGGCGGCGCGATAGGCGTTGTCATCGGCGCCGATGCCGGCCCCGGCGCCGGTCTCGACCAGCACTTCGTGGCCATGGGCGACATATTCGCGGACCGAGCCGGGAGTGAGGCCGACGCGGTATTCGTGGTTCTTGATTTCCTTGGGGCAGCCGACGCGCATTTTCTTCTCCTGATCCGGCCCTTTGGGCTCGTTCCCTGTATGGATGGAGTGAACCACGAATCGTTGCGCAGGTGTTTGCGAATGCGCTTGCGCCAACCGGCCGGTTTCGATAATCGTTGCGCGAAATAACAAGATATTCGCAGGATTCACGAATAATGACGCTCGACAGGATTGATATCGCCATTCTTGAGGCATTGCAGAAGGATGGCAGGATACCCAACGCGGCACTTGCCGAAAAGGTCGGCCTATCGCAGTCGGCCTGTTCGCGCCGGCTCGACAATCTGGAGAAATCCGGAACCATCCGTGGCTATCATGCCCGGCTTTCCAATACAGCACTTGGCCACCAGATGACGGCGATCGTGCACATATCGCTGTCGGGACAGTTCGAGAAGACTCTGTCGGATTTCGAGGCGGCGATCAAACGCTGCCCGAACGTGCTGTCCTGCCATCTGATGTCGGGCGAATATGACTACATCCTGAGGATCGCGGCCAAGGATCTCGTCGACTATGAGCGAATCCACAAGGAATGGCTGTCGGCGATGCCGCATGTGACCAAGATCAATTCGTCGTTCGCCTTGCGTGAGATCGTCGACCGTACGGCCATGGGCATGAAGCCGGAGATGGCCTAGTTCCTCGACACAGAAGTTCTGACGGGTCGCTGCATAGACAAACCACCTGCCTTCGATTTGCGGAAACGGGCGTCACTTCGTCATCCACGGGCGGAGCAAGGAGTGTAGCGACGCAGCGCAGACCCGAGGATCCATGCCGCGACTTCAAAGCGTCACTACGGTGCAGAGTTCTGCTCGGCTGCATTCCTTGGTCAAGGTCACGGCATGGATCCTCGGGTCTCCGCGACGGAGCTTCGCTCCTGCTTCGCCCGTGGATGACGAAGGTGGGTGCCTTGGGTCAATCCCGAATGCCTCTGCGATCCATCGAGACGAACCATGACAACCTGGCTGCTGACAGGCCGCTAACCACCCTGTGGGGCCTGGGCTAGCTGACCGCCGTTACCACCCGATCCATCGGGATATCGTGCGGCTGCGGGTAGATGGTCGCGATGCGCTGCAATTCGTAGCCGACGCCGATGACCAGCGGCTTGAACGGCATCGCTGCCAGCGTACGGTCGAAGAAACCGCCGCCATACCCCAGGCGGTAGTTCTGGGGATCGATGCCGACGATCGGCGAGATGACGATGTCCGGCAGCACCGGATCGCCCTCGGCCGGGATCGGGATGTTCCAGACACCTTTCTCCAGCCGGTCGCCCGCTTTGTAGACGCGGAAGATCAGCGGCTGCCCCTTCTCGATGACGATGGGCAGGGCGGTGCGGCCGCCGCGTTCGTTTATGGACGCCATCCAAGGCCGCAAATCCGGCTCGCCACGAAACGGCCAATAGAGACTGACCATGCGCCCGGCGATCTCGCCGATCATCGCGTCGAGGCTTTCCGCAATGCTTTGCGACATTACCGTTCGGGCGTCGGCCGAAACAGCAAGACGCGCGGCGATCAGGCGTTCGCGCTCGGCTTTGCGCCAGCGTCTCACATCGGTCCAGTCGCTCGAAGGCGCACGGAATTGCGGATCGAGTTCGTGCATGAAACAGGGCGGCGAAGAATATTGCGCCGGAGCATCGTCGTCACGATCGTTGGCCATGCCTCACCTCATCGCGTGTTCGATGACGCTATACCTCGCGATACGATACAACATGTGCATTCACGACATGCAACGACGAGTCTCGGGCACTGTCCATCTGTTGTTGCATTGCACAAAAATACCTACATCCAGGACAGGCAATCTTGCTATCGGGGTGAACGAAATGAACGAAGCTAGGCATCATGTCGTCGTTGTCGGCGCGGGTTTCGGCGGCCTCGAGTTCACCCGTGCACTTGCTGGCGCGCCGGTCCGTATCACCATGATCGACAAGCGCAACCATCACCTCTTCCAGCCGCTGCTCTACCAGGTGGCGACGACGGCGCTGGCCACTTCCGAGATTGCCTGGCCGATCCGCCACCTCCTGCGCAAGCGCAAGGATGTGACGACGCTGCTCGCCAATGTCACCGGTGTCGACCGCGCCGGCAAGCGCGTGCTGCTCGATGACGGCAGCGCGGTCGCCTACGACACGCTGGTGCTCGCCACCGGTGCCCGCCACGCCTATTTCGGCCATGACGAATGGGAACCGTTCGCACCTGGCCTGAAGACGTTGGAGGACGCCACCACCATTCGGCGCCGCATTCTCCTGGCCTTCGAACAGGCCGAGCGGGAGACCGATCCCGCCAAACGCCAGGCGTTGCTGACCATTGCGATCGTCGGCGGCGGACCGACCGGCGTCGAGCTTGCCGGCACCATCGTCGAGCTGGCGCATGACACGCTGCGCGGCGAATTCCGCAACATCGACACGCGGCAGACGCGCGTGGTGCTGATCGAGGCCGGCGACCGCATTCTGGCCAATTTCGCACTGAAACTTTCCGACTATGCCAGCAAAGCGCTCGAGCGGCTCGGCGTGACGGTCGAGCTCGGCCGGGCCGTCACGCGCTGCGACGCCGAAGGTGTTGTGTTTGGCGATAAGCAACTGGCAGCCCGAACGATCCTGTGGGCAGCCGGCGTTGCCGCTTCGCCAGCCGCTGAATGGCTGGGAGCGAAGGCGGACCGCGCGGGCAGGGTGCTGGTCGAGCCTGACCTCAGCGTGCCCGGCAGCCCGGAGATCTTTGTCATCGGCGACGCCGCTCATGTGCTGCGGCCGGACGGGCGGCCGGTTCCCGGCGTGGCGCCTTCCGCCAAACAGGAGGGCCGACATGTTGCGGCCACCATCAAGGCCAGGCTCGGCGGCGACACGACCGCGCGTCCTTTCCACTACAGGCATGCCGGCGATCTGGCGACGATCGGCAAACGCGCCGCTGCCATCGATTTCGGCTGGATCAAGCTCACCGGCTGGCTCGCCTGGTGGCTGTGGGGAGTGGCGCACATCTATTTCCTGATCGGCTTTCGCAACCGGCTTGCGGTTTCGCTGAGCTGGCTATGGATCTACGCGACGGGGCAACGTAGCGCGCGGCTGATCACCCAGGGCGACGACAAGGGCTGATTTCTTCGCCCCGATCGTTCATGCGCACGTCAATCTGTTGCTGATGGACTGACGGCTTCATGCGCGCGACTTGTTGAATGGACTTAAGCAGGTTTCAGAGCGAAGTTCGCTTCGGGGCAGGGCTTTGTCAGGTTGTCGAGGAGAAAACATGTCGCAACTGCTCCATCCCGTATCCCGCCGCGATCTCCTTGCGGGTGCCGCCGCCGCAGGGGCACTGATCATGCTGCATCCGTTCTCCGCCCGCGCTCAAGGCAACCAGGCCCATCTTCGGATCATGGAAACCACCGACATCCATGTGAACGTGCTGCCTTACGATTACTACGCCGACAAAGCGAACGACACGCTGGGTCTGTCGCGCACGGCGTCTCTCATCGATGCTGTGCGCAAGGAAGCCGTGAATTCGATGCTGATCGACAATGGCGACCTGCTGCAGGGCAACCCGATGGGCGACTACATCGCCTATGAGAAGGGGCTGAAGGACGGCGACCTGCATCCGGTCATGAAAGGCATGAACCTGCTCGGCTACGAGTGCTCGACACTGGGCAACCACGAGTTCAACTACGGCCTGTCGTTCCTGGACAAGGTGCTGGCCGGTGCCAATTTTCCCTTCGTCTGCGCCAATTTGATCCGCGGGACCGAGCTTGCCGCTAACCCGCGCGACGACAAGCTCTATCTCAAGCCCTATGTCATCCTCGACAAGAAGATAAAGGACGGCGCGGGCGCCGAGCAGCCGATCAGGATCGGCATTATCGGCTTCGTGCCGCCGCAGATCATGGTTTGGGATCTCAAGAACCTGGAAGGCAACGTCAAGACGCGCGACATCGTCGAGGCGGCCAAGGCCTGGGTGCCGCAGATGAAGGAGGAGGGCGCCGACATCGTCATTGCGCTCTCGCATTCCGGCATCGATGTGAAGCAGGGCGAGATGATGGAGAACGCCTCGTTCTTCGTCGCCGGTGTCGACGGCATCGATGCGGTGTTCACCGGTCACCAGCATCTGGTGTTCCCCGGCAAGAAGGATTTCCAGTCGCTCGATGGTGTCGACACGCAGAAAGGCACGCTGCAGGGCAAGCCCGCCGTCATGGGCGGCTTCTGGGGCTCGCATATGGGGCTGGTCGACCTGATGCTGGAACGTGACGGGTCGAAATGGAAGGTCGTTTCAGCCACTTCCGAGGCGCGGCCGATCTTCGAACGCGTCGACAACAAGAACAAGCCGACTGTCCCGGACGACAAGCGCATCATCGCGGCCCTCGAACAGGACCACCAGGCGACACTGGCCTATGTGCGCCGCCCTGTCGGCAAGACCTCCGCGCCGCTCTATTCCTATTTCGCGCTGGTCGCCGACGATCCGTCGGTGCAGGTCGTCAGCCAGGCGCAGACCTGGTACCTCAAGGATATTCTCAAGAACACGCAATGGAAGGACGTGCCGCTGCTGTCGGCCGCCGCTCCCTTCAAGGCCGGCGGGCGCAACGGCGCCGACTACTATACCGACGTGCCGGCAGGCGACATCGCCATCAAGAATGTTGCCGACCTCTACCTCTATCCCAACACCGTGCGTGCGGTCGAAATCACCGGTGCGCAGGTCAAGGAATGGCTTGAAATGTCGGCCGGCATCTTCAACCGGATCGAGCCTGATAAGGCCGACCAGACCCTCATCAACACCGATTTTCCGTCCTACAATTTCGACGTCATCGACGGCGTCACCTACAAGATCGATCTGTCGCAGCCGTCGAAATACGATGCCAAGGGCGGGCTGGCCAACGCTGGCGCCAATCGCATCGTCGACCTGAGTTTCGATGGAAAACCAATTGATCCCAAACAGAAATTCGTCATCGCGACCAACAATTACCGGGCTGGTGGCGGCGGCAATTTCCCCGACATCAATGCCTCGAAGATCATCTACGAAGCACCGGACACCAATCGCGACGTCATCGTCCGCTATATCGTCAGCGAGGGCACGATCAATCCGTCGGCGGACGACAACTGGTCGTTCGCACCGCTGCCTGGAGCCAGCGCCGTGTTCGAAACCGGCCCCAAGGCCAAGGATTTCATTGCGCAGGTGAAATCGCTGAAGATCGAGCCGGCGGGCGAGGGCGAGGCAGGATTCGCGAAATACCGCATCCTGCTTTGAAGGGTGACGGCGACCGCGCGGCCATGTCGAGATCGTGCTCGACATCGCTTGGTCAGCGGCAATGAAAATCGAAGAGCGTGTCGATTTACGCCTTGTAGACCACCTGGCGCACGTCGATGTAGCTGGCGCGGAAGCCGGCTTCGCAATAGTGCAGGTAGAACTCCCAGAGCTTCTTGAAGCGGTCGTCGAAGCCGAGCGGAACGATCTTCTCCCATGACGCCCGGAACCGGTGGCGCCATTCGGCGAGCGTGCGCGCGTAGTCGTCGGGAAAGACGCGCTCGCGCAGGTGGGCGAGGCCATGATCCTTGCCCAGTGCCTTCAGGATCGACGGTGTCGGCAGCATGCCGCCCGGGAAGACGTAGCGCTGGATGAAATCCGGCCTTGCGCGATAGGTGTCGTAGGCGGCTTCGTTGATGGTGATGATCTGCAGGCCGGCAGTGCCCCCAGGCCTCAGGCAGGCCTTCATCTTGCCGAAAAACACCGGCCAGTATTTCTCGCCGACCGCCTCGAACATCTCGATCGAGGCGATGCGGTCATAGGTGCCGGTTTCGTCGCGATAATCCTGCAGCTTGATGTCGACCTTGTCGGCAAGGCCAGCCTTGGCGATGCGAGCCGTGGCAAAATCGTGCTGCTCGCGGCTGATCGTCAGCCCGGTCACGCGGCAGCCGATCTCGCGCGCCGCGAATTCGGCGAAGCCACCCCAGCCGCAGCCGATTTCCAGCACATGGTCCTTCGGACCGATCCCTGTATCCTTCGCCAGAGCGCGATATTTGGCGGCCTGGGCGCCTTCCAGGTCGTTGGCACCGGTCGTGTAGAGCGCCGAAGAATAGGTCATGCTCGGATCGAGCCATTCCTTGTAGAAGGCGTTGCCGAGGTCGTAATGCGCGGAGATATTGCGTTTCGAACCGGTGCGCGTGTTCTGGTTGAACCAGTGGCGGATGCGCTGGACGGTGTTGATCAGCCAACTGGTGCCGCCCGCGATACGCTCGCCGATGACCGAATTGACCACGAACAGCTCCAGGAAGCTGGTCACATCAGGGCTTTCCCAATCGCCGTCCATATAGGATTCGGCAACGCCGATCGTGCCGCCGGAAAAGGCGCGGCCCGGCAAGCGCCAATTCTTCAACACCAGTTCGGCATCTGGGCCAGGTCCCTTGCCGCCGACGAGGACGGCACGGCCGTCCGGCAGCCTGACCTTGAGCGAACCGCGCGGCAGGTTCATCGCCGCCGACAGCACCATGCGCGCTTTCGCTGGAAGACCTTTCACGATCTCCGCGAAATTGAATTCATCGAGCCTGACCGCGTCGCTCAATGCTACGCCAAAATGTTCCTTTTGCGCCATCTCATGCCCCTGGATTTCCGCGGTGTCGGCGCAAATTGCCGGGCCACGGTTCTCTTGGATCATTCGCCAGCTTCGAACGCCGCCGCGACCGGTTCGTCGGCGAGCGGGCTCGAATGAAGTGCGCGCACCCTACCAGAGCTTCAGCGCTTCCCGGTGAATCCGTGCGACAATCTTCCACGTCATGCGGGGAAACTTCAAGGGGCAGGCTGCAACCGGGGCTGTGCCAAGCAGATTGCTCGCGCCGGCGGGCATCTGTGCCTTTGCACAGCCAAGGCGCAGCGCGTTAAAAAACGCCTATGGCCGCAGAATTCCTTGTGCGATAGATTTAGCCATGCGTTATGTAATCGTCATTGCCGCCATCGCGTTTTTCCTGATCTGGGACGGCATGTACAATCAGGGCCGGTATCTCGACACCACGGTGAGAGAACTTAGCCGCATTGTGCGATATGCTACCGGCAAGGTTTAGCTCCGGCGGCTGCAGCCGCGACATCCTTGTCGATTGACGCCAACGTCCTGCCGTCACAAAAGACCCCAGCACTTTGATCGAGGAGGCGGGGTTGATCCGGCATATCGTTTTCTTCAGCGCGCGGCGAAAAGAGGATGTCGAGGCTGTGCGCACCGGCTTGCTGGCGCTCGGCGACATTCCTCATTCCAGCCTTTTCGAGGTCACCTTGAACACCAAGGTCGATCCACTGTCCGATGAGGTCGACGTGGTCGTCTATGCGGAGTTCGCCGACGACGCCGCGCTGGCCGCCTACAAGGCGCACCCGCTCTATGCGCAGACCACCAGCAAGGTCAAACCGATGCGCGAACTGCGCTATTCCGCCGATGTCGTTGCCGGAAGCTGATGCCTTGTCCAGGTGGTGCCTTTTTCGAAGTCCGGTGAACTGACGTGGGCGAACTGGCCGGGATTGCGATCAAGTCTTGAACCGATTTGCGGAATGATGCACATCGCGCCTGCATGACCCAAACCGCAGCCGCAGGCACTCATCCGCTCGATCACCTGGTGCTGCCGACGCAGAGCCTTGAGGTTGCGCGAGCCCGGCTCACCGCGCTTGGCTTCGTCGTGGCCCCGACCGGCATCCATCCCTTCGGAACGGAAAACTGCTGTGTTTTCCTGGCCGACGGCACGTATCTCGAACCGCTCGCGGTCGGCGACGAACAGGTGGCGACAAAGGCTATCGCAGACGGCAATGTCTTCGTCACGCGTGATCGCGCCTATCGCGACAGCAACGGCGACGAGGGATTTTCCGCCATTGTTCTAGGCACGGGCAATGCCGACGCCGACCATGCACGCTATGTCGGTGCCGGCATCTCGGCGGGAGACATGCTGGGTTTTTCGCGCGCCTTCACCGACCCGGCCGGCAAAAGCGACATCGCATCGTTCAAGCTCGCCTTCGCGGCCGGAGCCGAAGCCACGGACGCCTTCCTGTTTGCCTGCGAGCGCGTCAACGCGCCTGATGTTGACCGTACGGCTTTGCAGGCCCACGCCAACGGCGCGACCGGAATTGTCGAGATCTTGGCGATCAGCGATGCGCCCGGAAAGCAGCATGGGCTTATTTCCGTGGCGGTGGACGATCCGGCCGCCGACAGGCAGGGCGGCAGGTTTCCCTTGCCGAATGCAGATTTGAGCGTGCTTGACGGCCCGGCTTTCACCGCGCGCTTCGGCCTGCCTGCCGGCGCGCCGACAGATCTACGATTCGCAGCGGTGGTCTTTTCGGTTGGGAACGCCGATGTGACATCGAGGCTGCTTGCAGCCAATTCCGTCCAACACGATATAGCGGGCAATGATATCGTCGTGCGGCCTGCACCCGGACAGGGCGCGGCCTTCATCTTCCGGGAGATCCCATGAGCAAGCCGCAAGCGTCCAATTCAATGGCGCCCAATTCGTCGGTAACCGTCGGCAATGTCGTCTTCGACAACAAGGCGGCTCTGTCGCTGATCGCCGGCCCTTGTCAGTTTGAATCACGCCAGCACGCCTTCGATATGGCCGGCGCGCTGAAGGAACTGACCGGCAGGCTCGGCATAGGGCTCGTCTACAAGACCAGCTACGACAAGGCCAACCGCACCTCGCTGTCGGCGACGCGCGGTGCCGGTATGGACGCAGCCCTTCCCGTCTTCGACGAGTTGCGCAAGGAATTTTCGCTCCCCGTGCTGACCGATGTCCATACCGAGGAGCAGTGCGCGATCGTCGCGCCGCATGTCGATGTCCTGCAGATTCCGGCTTTCCTGTCGCGCCAGACGGACATGCTGGTCGCCGCCGCCAGGACCGGCAAGGTTATCAATGTGAAGAAGGGGCAGTTCCTCGCCCCCTGGGACATGAAGAACGTCGTCGCCAAGATCACCGGATCCGGCAATGCCAATGTGCTGACCACCGAGCGCGGCGCGTCCTTCGGCTACAACACGCTGGTGTCCGACATGCGCGCTCTGCCCATCATGGCCGAGATCGGCGCGCCGGTGATCTTCGATGCCACGCATTCGGTGCAGCAACCGGGCGGGCAGGGTGGTTCCTCGGGCGGCGAGCGCCGCTTTGTCGAGACGCTGGCGCGCGCTGCAGTCGCTGTCGGCGTTGCCGGCGTGTTCATCGAGACCCATCAGGATCCCGACAACTCGACCTCTTCCGACGGCCCGAACATGCTCCCGTTGAAGGACATGCCGGCCCTGCTCGAGCGGCTGATGGCATTCGACCGCATCGCCAAGGGCCTCTAAGGGCGGACGCATACTCCGCCGACTGCCGGCGCTTGTGGAAGGCACGAGCCGGCTATACGCTTGGCTGGCAAATAAGCGTTTTGGCAGGAGGAAGCCATGTCCGTCGCCCGCGTCACCGAAATCACATCCTCGTCGAACAAGAGCTTTCAGGACGCCATCGAACAGGGAATTGCGCGCGCATCCAAAACCCTGAAGAACGTCGAGGGCGCCTGGATCCAGGACCAGAAGATCGTCGTCCAAGACGGCAAGATTGTTGCTTATCGCGTCAATATGAAGGTTACCTTCATCCTCGCGGAGTGAACGGTCGACGCCGAAAAAGTCGGGAACCTTCGCCCGCGCCCCTCATTGTCCAAGTATGGTTCGAAACCACAATGAGGAGCACAATCATGGCAACCCAGACAGGTCACACCCAAGCCATCGCCGCTTCGCGGGTCATCGGCACATCGGTCTACAATACCGAAGGCACGAGCATCGGCAGCATCGAGGATGTGATGCTTGACAAGATGACGAACGGCATCATGTTCGCGGTCATCGGTTTTGGCGGCTTCCTCGGTATCGGCGAGAAATATCACGCCATTCCGTGGGCAAGCCTCGACTACGATGAGGACAAAGGCGGGTATGTCGTGCCGTTTTCCAAGGAACAACTCAGGGCGGCACCTGCCTATTCGATCAACGAATTGACCGGGGCGGATGGTGAGGCGGCCCGCGACGAATCCTACAATTATTACAAGGTCACGCCTTACTGGCATTAACAGCAACCACAAAGCGGGCCCCCCCCGCGGGGGGGGGCCGCTTTGGATTCTGGCTTATTCGCTGACGTATAAGGGGGCCATCGCCTTCGGCGGCGACTGCTGATTGTCGCACGACGTCAGGAATGCCGCCGCGATCAGGAACAGACTCACGATACCACTCAACTGGGACATGGCGAAACTCCTCCTGTTTCGCCCCGCGCCCCCGCACCATAGCCACAAGCCGGCCTGCCGTACATGACTTATGATGACAGCGATTTGCGCTTCGTGAATCGTTCGGAGGCTGAAGCCGCGGCAATAATTGCCAGCCGGCCGATTGCCTTTTGCAGCACTTTGGCTAAGACGTGCGGCATTCTTCAGATCAATCGAGGACATCGCAAATGACCGCCATCATCGACATTGTCGGGCGTGAAATCCTGGACAGCCGTGGAAATCCGACCGTCGAGGTCGATGTCATTCTCGAAGATGGCTCGATGGGCCGCGCGGCGGTGCCATCGGGTGCTTCGACCGGCGCCCACGAGGCCGTCGAACTGCGCGACGGCGGTGCCCGCTATCTCGGCAAGGGTGTGCTCAGGGCCGTCGAAGCGGTGAACGGCGAACTGTTCGAGGCGATCGGCGGCATGGAAGCCGAAAACCAGATCCATATCGACCAGACCATGATCGAGCTTGACGGCACGCCCAACAAGAGCCGGCTTGGCGCCAACGCCATTCTCGGTGTGTCGCTGGCGGTGGCCAAGGCGGCCGCTGATGCCGCCGGCCTGCCGCTGTACCGTTATGTCGGTGGCACCAAGGCGCATCTCCTGCCGGTACCGATGATGAACATCATCAATGGTGGCGCGCATGCCGACAACCCGATCGATTTCCAGGAATTCATGATCCTGCCGATCGGCGCGCCGACGCTGCGCGAAGGTGTACGCTGGGGTTCGGAAATCTTCCATACGCTGCGCAAGAAGCTGAAGGATGCCGGCCACAACACCAATGTCGGCGACGAGGGCGGCTTTGCCCCGAACCTGAAAAGCGCCCCGGTGGCGCTCGATTTCATCATGGAATCGATCGAGCAGGCCGGCTTCAAGCCGGGCGACGAGATCGCGCTCGGCCTCGATTGCGCCGCGACCGAGTTCTTCAAGGACGGCAACTACGTCTATGAGGGCGAGAAGAAGACGCGCGATCCCAAGGCCCAGGCCAAATACCTGGCCAAGCTTGCCGCCGACTATCCGATCATCTCGATCGAGGACGGCTTGGCCGAGGACGATTGGGAGGGCTGGAAGTACCTGACCGACCTGATCGGCAAGAAGACGCAGCTGGTCGGCGACGATTTGTTCGTCACCAACACGGCGCGGCTACGCGACGGCATCCGCATGGGCGTTGCCAATTCGATCCTGGTCAAGGTCAACCAGATCGGCTCGTTGACGGAAACGCTCGACGCCGTCGAGACCGCGCACAAGGCCGGCTACACCGCCGTCATGTCGCACCGCTCGGGCGAAACCGAGGATTCGACCATCGCCGATCTCGCGGTTGCCACCAATTGCGGACAGATCAAGACCGGCTCGCTGTCGCGCTCGGACCGCATGGCCAAGTACAACCAGCTTATCCGCATCGAGGAAGAGCTCGGCAAGCAGGCAAGCTATGCCGGTAAGTCGGTGGTCAAGGGCTGATCCGGAACACCGGCTCATCGATACCGGACAAAAGGGCGGGAGCATTCCCGCCCTTTTTCGTTTCGATGCCGCCAAACAGGTCTCCCGTAACCGTCCGTTAAGCACAATCGGGCGAAAAAGATCGTGAGCCGCCTGAGTTCGCGGGCTAGAGCCGGATGATTTCAGGTCTGTTCGACCTGAAGTCTGAATCCGACTTAAATCAAAGAGATAGAGCATGTTGTCGTCCGAAAACCGCTTCACACTTTTCGGCATCACGCTCTAGAGGAATCGGGCGATGTGGACGCGTCAGCACAAGCAGAGAAACACCGGCCGGCTAATCATTCCCTCGCTTTGCGTGGCGTTCCTGGCCTATTTCGGCTTTCACGCCTATCATGGCGAATTCGGCATCTATTCGAAATATCAGCTGGAAGCCCAGACGGTGGCGCTGCAAGGCCAGCTCGATGCGATCAAGGCGCGCCGCATGGAACTCGAGCGCCGCGTTCGGCTGATGCATGAAGGGACGCTCGAGAAGGACATGCTCGATGAGCAGGCACGCAAGGCGCTCAATCTGTCCCAGGCTGACGAAATCACCATTATGTTGCCGACTTCGGTGAAATAACCGATATTTAGTTAATCATCAATATTTTCAATGATTTTAATCGCTTAGGCGCATGCCAGCTATGCAAATTCGGCATGGCGCAACGCTTTAACGCGTGTTAGCCTCCCGAAATCGGTGGGGAGGAGCTGATCTCCCCAGAGCAGATTTCGTCCTGCTCTAATGTCCACAAAGAGACGCCACAGGGAGTGATGCATGGCCACCGCCGCCAGAAAAGCGCCTGCCAAATCCAAATCCGACGGCAAATCGGGGCTTTCGGCCCCCAAGCCCGCCGAGTTCACCAAGGACGAAGAGCTTGCCGCTTACCGGCACATGCTGCTCATCCGTCGTTTCGAAGAAAAGGCCGGCCAGCTTTACGGCATGGGTTTCATCGGCGGCTTCTGCCATCTCTATATCGGCCAGGAAGCGGTCGTCACCGGCATGAAGATGGCATTGATCGACGGTGACCAGATGATCACCGCATATCGCGACCACGGCCACATGCTGGCGATGGAACTGTCGCCGCGCGGCGTCATGGCCGAGCTGACCGGGCGTCGGGGCGGCTTGTCCCGGGGCAAGGGCGGCTCCATGCACATGTTCTCCAAGGAAAAGCACTTTTACGGCGGCCACGGCATCGTCGGTGCGCAGGTGTCTCTTGGTACTGGTCTCGCCTTTGCCAACCGCTACCGCGACAACAACAATGTCTCGCTGACCTATTTCGGCGACGGCGCGGCCAACCAGGGCCAGGTCTATGAAAGCTTCAACATGGCCTCGCTGTGGAAGCTGCCGGTGATCTACATCATCGAGAACAACCGCTATGCGATGGGCACCTCGGTGTCGCGCTCTTCGGCGGAAACCAACTTTTCGCATCGTGGTGCCTCGTTCAAGATCCCGGGCATCCAGGTCGACGGCATGGACGTGCGCGCTGTCAAGGCTGCCGGCGACCAGGCGACCGAATGGTGCCGCGCCGGCAACGGGCCGATCATTCTCGAAATGCAGACCTACCGCTATCGCGGTCACTCGATGTCCGATCCGGCAAAATACCGCTCGAAGGAAGAAGTGCAGAAGATGCGCTCGGACCATGACCCGATCGAGCAGGTCAAGGCACGGCTGATGGAAAAGAAGTGGGCGACCGAGGACGAGCTCAAGACCATCGACAAGGAGGTCCGCGACATCGTCGCCGACGCCGCCGAATTTGCCCAGAACGACGCGGAGCCGGATCCGTCCGAGCTCTGGACCGATATCGTATTGTAACGGGAGGGCAAGGACATGCCGATCGAAATTCTCATGCCCGCTCTCTCGCCGACCATGGAAGAGGGCAATCTTTCCAAGTGGTTGAAGAACGAGGGCGACAAGGTCGTCGCCGGCGACGTTATCGCCGAGATCGAGACCGACAAGGCGACGATGGAAGTCGAAGCTGTTGACGAAGGCACGCTGGGCAAGATCCTGATCGCCGCCGGTACCGAAGGCGTCAAAGTCAACACACCGATCGCCGTGCTGCTGCAGGACGGCGAAAGTGCCGGGGATATCGGCAAGTCTGCGGCGCCCGCCAGGGCGGAAGCACCTGCAAAGGCAGAGGCTCCGGCCGCAGCAGAGGACAAGGCGGAGGCCACAAAGCCGGCCGCCGCACCGGTGGCTGCCGCCCCGAAGACGGAGATCGCCGCCGATCCGGACATTCCGGCCGGCACGGAGATGGTCTCCACCACGGTGCGCGAAGCGCTGCGCGATGCGATGGCCGAGGAAATGCGCCGCGACGGCGATGTCTTCGTCATGGGCGAGGAGGTTGCCGAATACCAGGGCGCCTACAAGATCACGCAAGGCCTGCTGCAGGAATTCGGGCCGCGGCGCGTCGTCGACACGCCGATCACCGAGCATGGCTTTGCCGGCGTTGGCGTGGGTGCGGCGATGGCCGGCCTGAAGCCGATCGTCGAGTTCATGACCTTCAACTTCGCCATGCAGGCGATCGACCAGATCATCAACTCGGCCGCCAAGACCCTCTATATGTCCGGCGGCCAGATGGGCGCGCCGATCGTGTTCCGTGGACCGAACGGTGCCGCCGCCCGCGTCGCTGCCCAGCACTCGCAGTGCTATGCCGCCTGGTACAGCCACATTCCGGGCCTGAAAGTGGTGATGCCCTATACCGCCGCTGACGCCAAAGGCTTGCTGAAGGCCGCGATCCGCGATCCGAACCCGATCATCTTCCTCGAGAATGAAATCCTTTACGGTCAGTCCTTCGACGTGCCGAAGCTGGACGATTTCGTGTTGCCGATCGGCAAGGCGCGCATCCATAAATCAGGCAAGGATGTCACCATCGTCTCCTTCGGCATCGGCATGACCTATGCGGTCAAGGCTGAAGCGGAACTGCGTGGCCTTGGCATCGATGCCGAGATCATCGACTTGCGCACGATCCGGCCGCTCGATCTCGACACCATCATCGCCTCGGTCAAGAAGACCAACCGCCTGGTGGTGGTGGAGGAAGGTTATCCGCAGAACTCGGTCGGCGACCATATCGCCAACCAGGTGTCGCAGCGCGCCTTCGACTTTCTGGACGCGCCTGTGATCACCATCGCCGGCAAGGACGTGCCGATGCCTTATGCGGCCAACCTCGAGAAGCTGGCGTTGCCGAATGTCGGCGAAGTCATCGAGGCGGTCAAAGCCGTCACGTATCGCTGAACCGGGCGGGAGGACAAAATGCCAATCAACATCACCATGCCGGCCCTGTCGCCCACGATGGAAGAGGGCAATCTGTCCAAGTGGCTTGTGAAAGAGGGCGACAAGGTTTCGCCGGGCGATGTCATTGCCGAGATCGAGACGGACAAGGCGACGATGGAAGTCGAAGCTGTCGATGAGGGCACGGTTGCAAAGCTCGTCGTTCCCGCCGGCACCGAGGGCGTCAAGGTCAATGCGCTGATCGCCGTGCTCGCCGGAGAGGGCGAGGATGTCGGTGCTGCCGCGAAAAGCGATGGTGGTGCTGTGACGGCGAAAGCGGAGGCCAAGCAGGACAAGGCGCCAATCTCCCCACCCGTGGGGGAGATGTCGACGAAGTCGACAGAGGGGGGCGCTGTCCCGCCGGCGTCGCATGCTGTCACGCCCCCCTCTGCCCTGCCGGGCATCTCCCCCTCAAGGGGGGAGATCGGCCAATCGCCGGAAGGCCGCACCTTCGCCTCGCCGCTCGCACGCCGCATCGCGAAGGAGGCCGGCGTCGATGTGTCTGCCGTGTCGGGCACCGGTCCGCATGGCCGCGTGGTCAAGGCGGATGTCGATGCGGCGATTGCCGGTGGAGGTGCCCAGGCGGCGCCTGCCGCCAAGGCTCCTGCTGGCGCTCCTGCGCCTGCGGTGAAGGCAATGT
>NZ_JAMYTM010000027.1:0-84500 GCF_040322475.1 Mesorhizobium sp. M0140
ATTTTCCATAAAAAAACTAACGCGGGCCCCCCCACGGACGGCCCCCCCCCCGGGGTTTTTTGGGTTTTTTACCCCCCGCCGCGCTACCCCCGCGGCCCGCCAGGCGACAGCCAGCGATGATTTACTGGTTTTCCTTGGTCTGACCCATGATTTCCTGGGCGCTGAAATTGATGCCGCAGGTCGGGAAGGAATTGCCGACGAAGAAATTATCGGATTCCTTGGGGAAATAATCCGTGCCTTCCTTCAAGTTCGGGTCTTCGGCGATCGCCAGCGGCAGCTTCACCTCTTGTGGCACCACCTCGCCTTCGAGTGCGGCGATCGCGGTCTTGATGGCGACGGCGACCTGAGCCGGACCCGAGCCTGCGGACGAGCACTTCAGCCCGTCGGCCGAATGCGCGGCGCAGAACTTGCGGAAGCCATTCTCGGTCTCGCCGCCAAACGGCACGAACGGATGCTTGGCGTCGATCATCGCCTGCACGATGCCGGTGTCGCCGCCCTGCCCGGTGATGCCGTCGAACGGACCGTTGGTGGCGATCGCATCCGCGGTCACTTTCTGTGCCACGCCGTCATCCCATTTGCCGGCGACTTCGGTCACGTCCCACTTCTTGCCGGACGCATCGAAGACCCCGTGGATGCCGTTGTGACGATCGGTGTCGACCGAGGTGCCGGCGACGCCGCGCACTTCCAGGATCTTGCCGCCGTTCGGAATCTTGGCGACCAGCCACTTGGCCCACAATTCGCCAAGGCCCTTCTGATCGACATTGACGTTGATGGCGTCCTTGGTGTCGAGGATGTTGTCGAAGGCGACCAGCACGATGCCGGCTTCCTTGGCGCGCTTGATGACCGGACCGAAGGCCGTCGGGTTCTGGGCGTCGGTGACGATGGCGTCATAGCCGGAATCGATGAAATTGTTGATCGCCGAGATCTGTGCCGGCACGTCCTCGCCCGTCGAGACGACCTTGAATTCCTTGATCTTGGCTTTGACTTCAGGTTGTGCGGCGTAGGCCTTGGCCGTCTGCACCATCTGGATGCGCCAGGTATTGGCGATATAGCCATTGGCAAAGGCGATGCGGAACGGCCCTTCCTTCTTGGGATATTTGAAGAATTTGGTCTCCGCGCTCCACGGCGCGAAACAGTCCGCCTGAGCGGCGGGACCCGACACGATTTCGGGTCCGGCGGCCATGGCGGCCGAATTGAGCATGACGAATGCAGTGGCGGCAACGACGCCACCAACAAGTGACTTGATCATCGATAATCCTCCCGATTGCAGTTCAGATTGTTCGTTTCGCAACGCGAATTTTCGCGCGATGGACCGGCACCTCCCGCCTCGCCATGCGCGTCCTTGGCCGCCCGTGGTGGCCGACCCGGTTCCTCCCTTGTCGCCCCCAGCGGTACGAAAACTATCATATTATCCATAATAAACAAGTATTAGTTGTCGCTTATGTATAATAAACAGGTACGCCCTGTCGTTTATGCACCTGCCTGCGGGAAATGGTAGCGCTACCAAATTGGCGTGTAAACCGGCATTTGCACAGTCGCTCCTGTGCGTTTCAACGCGCCGTGCTCTCGCGGCGCTTGAGCTCGAAACCGAGGTCGACGATCCGTTGCTCCGGTCTGTTGCCGGCGATCGCCGCAAGCGCCATGGCAACGGCACGCCGGCCGATCTCATAACGATGGGTGCGGATGCTGGTGACCGAAGGAAACGCCACCTGCATCATGTCGAGATCGTTGAACCCGACGATGCCGATCGTCTTCGGTACCGCGATCGAGGCGCGATGGCATTCGAACAAGACGCCGAGCGCGATATCGTCATTGTTGCAGAAGACACCGTCGAGTGTCGGCACCTTGGCCAGCGCATCGCGGAACATCTCGCGGCCGAGCGACACGCTGGACAGCACCGGCGTAGTGGTGACGAGGCGCGGGTCGAACAGGCCCGCGGCCTCCATCGCCGCGCGATAGCCGGCAAGGCGCCGCTGCGAACGCGGATCCATGCGCGCGCCGATGAAGCCGATGCGGCGATAGCCCGCCTCGATCAGATGCTCGCTCGCCGCCCTGCCGCCATCCAGATGCGAGAAGCCGACCATCATGTCGACCGGATCGGGACCCGTTTCCATGACCTGCACCACAGGGCAGCCGGCACTTTCCAGCAGCTTTCGCGAAGCCGGTGTCTGATCGATGCCGGCGACGATCAACGCTGCCGGCCGTTGCGAACCGAACACCTGCAGCAGCCGCTCTTCCTCGAGGCCGGAATAGTGGGTGTTGCCAAGCTGGATGCGGAAGGGGCTGGCCGACAGGCTGTCATAGATGCCGCGCACCACCTCGGCGAAGACGTTGTTGGTAAGCGACGGCACCAGCACGCCGAACACCTCCGCGCGCGCCGAGGCCAGGGCCCGGGCATTCGGGTCCGGCACATAGCCCAGTTCGTCGACGGCGGCCTGGATCTGGCGGCGCAGCTCTTCGGACACACGCTCCGGCTCGCGCAGGGCGCGCGACACGGTGATCGCACCAACGCCGGCCTTGCGCGCGACATCCGCGATGGTAGGGCGGCCGCCGCCCCGGCGCGAGCGCGGCTTGGTCAAGGGCGCACTCCTGGCGACGGGCTTGTGCAGCCAAGCGCCTTTAGAACCATATTCAGGGTCTTTGCCACCGTCGTCATGCCAAATCGGCCTGTTGCCGCACCCATCCGCCCTCCGGCGTCGCGCAGCCTTGGGTGGTTGTCAAGCCGCGCAGCTCCCGGACCATTGGGCAGGGTGAGCTCAGGCCATCACGGCTGTGCTGCGCCGTGCCTTCCACAACAGCAGCCCGATCGCCAGTATGTTCAGCAAATTCCAGGCGATGCCGTTGAGGAACGCAGCCGCATAGGAGCCGGTCAAATCGTAGATCCAGCCCGACATCCAGCCGCCGATCGCCATGCCGAAGATCGTCGCCATCAAGACGATGCCGATACGCTGGCCAGCCTCTTTGGCCGGCATGTAGTCGCGCACGATGATCGCGTAGCAAGGCACGATACCGCCCTGCGACAGGCCGAACACCAGCGACACCACATAGAGCGAGGCAAGCCCGTCGAATGGGATGTAGAACAGCAGCGACAGGCATTGCAGCACCGAGCCGATCATCAGTGTCCACACCGCGCCGATGCGGTCGGCGAGAAAGCCCGATGCCAGCCGACTGACGACGCCGCCTGCCATCATGATCGACAGCATGTCGGCGCCATGTGCGACGCCGTAGCCAAGGTCCATGCAATAGGCGACGATATGCACTTGCGGCATCGACATCGCCACGCAGCAGCCGAGGCCGGCGACGACCAGCAGCACCTGCAACGCCGCCGGCGACAGCGGCATCGACTGCACCGGCCGGCTTCCGGGCGAATCGGCGGCAGCCGCAACTGGGGCACCGCGCCGCAGCATCAGCACCAGCGGCACCATAGTCACCAGACAGAAGATGCCGATGGCGGCATAAGTGAAGCGCCAGCCTTCCGCCTTTATCAGCGTCGGCATGATGGTCGGCCAGATCGCTCCGGCGAGGTAGTTTCCGGCGGCCGCCGCGGTCACCGCGACACCGCGCCGGCGGTTGAACCAGTGCGAGATATCGGCGATCAGCGGCCCGAAGATCACCGACGTGCCGATACCGATCAGCACTCCTTGGGCAAGCGTGAATTGCAGGATCGAGGTCGACAGCGCCGCGAGAAGCAGGCCGGCGGAAAGCGCAATCGAAGAGAGCAGCGCCGGGATCCAGTATCCCATCCGGTCGATGGCGCGGCCGACCAGCACGTTGCCGGCGGCAAAGCCGACCATGGTCGCAGTATAAGGCATGGACGCCGCTGCGCGGTCGACGCCGAACTCGGCCTGCACCGCGGGCAGCACGACGACGACTGCCCACATTCCGACGGCGCCGATCGTCGCCAGCAGCATCGAGATGGCAAGCCGCATCCAGGCATAGGAGCTGTCGATGCCGGGGCCGGGCTGGATGCTGTCGGTTCGGGTCAAGGCGTTTCCTGTCGGCGGTCTCGGAGATCGGCTGCCGTTTGCGCCACTATCGGCGCATTCTCGGGTCGCAGCAGCGCCACAGCTGGCAAATCCGTGGCTCCAGAGCCAGGGCGGAACCGATGCCGATGTGCGGAGTTTCCTGGCAGCCTACCCTGCAGAGGAGTCCTGCGATGACCGCCACCAGGAAAAAATGGTCGGCCGAGGTGACCGAGCACAGCGACGCGATGGATCTTGAGGATCACGTCTTCGAATCCGACGACGCCAGGAAGATCGCCGCCTCGCTCAAGCGATCCGCCGAACACAGCCACCGGCGCAAGGCCGAGCCGTTCCAGTCGGCCATGTCGATGCTGAACTTCTACATCAACCGCGCCGGCAAGAACTTGCCTGCCGCGCGCAAAAAAGTGCTTGAGGACGCCAAGGATGAACTGCGCAGCGCCTTCGGACGTGACAAGGATGATTAGCGGCGGCCGGCCCTACCGGGCGCGGATGACGCCGTCTGTGTTGGCGAGCAGTTTGCGCACTGCATTGCGCGCCGCGTCGGGGCGCTGCAGGCGGATGTTCTTCTCGATTGCCTCGTGCAGCTTCTGCGCGTGGTTGAGATCGTCGATCTCCCGCGTCGTATAGGCAAAGAGGTGATCGAAGGCGGATTCGATCAGTACGCCGAGCGGCACCAACAGGTCGTTGCCCGAAGCCCGCAGGATGGCAAGATGGAAGCGCGTGTCGGCGCGGGTCCGCTCCTGCAGGCTCGTCGCCTCTCCCATCTCCCGGCAGGCCAGGCTGATCTCGGCCATCTGCTCGTCGGTTCTTCGCATGGCGGCAAACGCGGTCGCTTCCGGCTCGATGATGTGGCGGAATTCCTGCACCGTCTTGAGGAACACTTCGCGATCCGGCGACGTCGCGTACCAGGCAAGCACATCGCGATCGAGCAGGTTCCAGCGTTCCTTCGGCTCGACCCAGCTGCCGATCTTGGGACGTGAGGCCAAAAGGCTCTTGGCCATCAGCATCTTGATCGCCTCGCGCACCGCCGAGCGGCTGACGCTGAAGGTCTCCGACCATTTCGCTTCATTGGGCAGGATGGTACCAGGCGGATAGTCGCCGCGCACGATCCTGAGGCCAATTTCGCTGGCCAGCGAGGCGTGGACGCTGGAGCCAGGAATACGGGCGGCGTCCGCCCGGCGAACGCCGCCCGGACGGTCCCCGGAGGCCGCTTTCCCCAACGATTTTTCCTTGTTCGGCTTCGCGTCCCGCATGGGTTCCAGAAAGTCCGTATTAAGCAGGCTGTCAAGCGCGGCAAGCGGCTTGCACCGCAAAGCCGCCCGCTGTGCACAGATCAGCTCGATTGCTTCGCGGATCAGTCCTGCTTGACGTATTTGCGCCAGCTATGCTCCGGGCGGAAGCCCAGCACGTCGCGCGCCTTGCGGTTCGACAGCAGCGTCTCGTATTCGCCGAGCTCGGCCTTCACCGGCACGCCGGGGTAGAACCGCTTCAGGAGTTCGGCAGTCGGCAGGTCGGATGAGGTGTCGTCATTGGCGGCGTTGATCACCTGATAGCCGAGGCCGTCCTTCTCGATGGCGCGCAGCGTGATCTGGCCAAGGTCGCGCGCGTCGACATAGCTCCAGGCGATGCGCTTGCGGAAACCCGGATCGGCGAACCATTTCGGAAACAGTGAATATTCGTGCGGCTCGATGACGTTGCCGATGCGCAGGGCATAAATGTCGGTGCCGTTGCGCTGGGCGAAGGCCCGCGCCGTCTTCTCGTTGACGACCTTGGACAAAGCATAGCTGTCCATCGGGTCGACGTCATACTCCTCGTCGAGCGGGAAATATTTGGGATCGCGCGGCTCGTTGGCGAACACAAGCCCATAAGTCGTCTCGCTGGAGGCGATGATAATTTTGCGGATACCGAGCTTCACCGCCGCCTCGATGACATTGTAGGTGCCGAGCGCATTGATGCGGAACACCTCGTTGTCGGTGGTGATCATGATGCGCGGGATGGCGGCGAAATGCACCACCGCATCGACCGGCTGCGGGCGCAGCGAGGGGTCGAATTCATGCAGGCCCATATAGCTCGACAGCGCGTTGAACACCTGCCCGCTGTCGGTGATGTCGGTGATCAGCGTGCGCACCTTGGGATTGTCGAGCGGCCTGGTGTCGATGTTGAGCACCTGACAGCCTTGCTCGACCAGATACTGGACGACATGGCGTCCGGCCTTGCCGCTGCCGCCGGTGAACATGATCCGTTTTGTCATTTTGCTCTCCACATCCTCAGGGATTTATGTGTATTGTCAGACAATATCGCCATCTGCAACCACCCTCGCCTGCAAAACGGCAGCGCCTGACATCAATCATTGCAACAGGACTTGAAGACATGAACACGACTGCCGCGCGCGAAAAGATCGGCTTCATCGGGCTTGGCCTGATGGGCCACGGGATCGCCAAGAACATCGTCGACAAGGGCTACAGTCTGACCTTCCTCGGCCGCAAGAACCGCAAACCGGCGGAAGACCTGCTTGGCCGCGGCGCCACGGAAGCATCGACCTCGCGCGATGTGGCGGCGGCATCTGATATCGTCTTCATCTGCGTCACCGGTTCGCGCGAGGTCGAAGCCATCATTCGCGGCCCCGGCGGCCTCAAGGAGGGCTTGAAAAAGGGCTCGGTCGTCGTCGACTGCTCGACCTCCGATCCGGTCTCGACGGTGGCGCTGGCAGCGGAACTTAAGGCGCTCGGCATCGATTTTGTCGACGCGCCGCTCAGCCGCACGCCGAAGGAAGCCTGGGAAGGCACGCTCGACGCCATGGTCGGCGCGCCGGACGCCCTTTTTGCCAGGGTGAAACCGGTGATCGAAACCTGGGCCGGCCGCATCGTCCATATCGGCGACACCGGCGATGGCCATCGCATGAAGCTGCTCAACAATTTCATCTCGCTTGGCTACGCAGCGATATATTCCGAGGCACTGGCACTGGCTGAGAAGGTCGGCATCTCGCCGCCGCGCTTCGACAGCGTCATTCGCAATGGCCGCATGGATTGCGGCTTCTACCAGACCTTCATGCGCTGGACGCTGGAAGGTGACCGCGACGCGCACAAATTCACCATCGCCAATGCCTTCAAGGACCTGACCTATCTGGAATCGATGGCGGGTGCGGCCGGCATTGCCAACCCGCTCGGCAACGCCACCAAGAACTCCTTCGCCGGTGCCCATGCAACCGGCCCGGCCGAGCAATTCGTACCGATGCTGGCGACGCATATCGCTGGGGTGAACGGTGTCGACCTGATGCCGATGAAGGATGGCAAGAAACAGACCATTTAACCGATTGCCCAACGCCGGCGCCGATCACCGCCGCCACCGCCCTATCCCATCGTCGGTATCTGCAAGCAGCTTGTGCACGGCGTTGCGCGCAGCGGCTGGGCGCTGCAGGCGGATGTTCTTTTCGATCGCCTCATGCAGCTTCTGCGCCTGGCGCTGATCGGCGACCTGCTGTGTCGTGAATGCGAAGAGATGGTCGAGCGCCGATTCGATCAGCACGCCGAGCGGCACCAGAAGGTCGTTGCCGGAAGCGCGCAGGATGGCCAGATGAAAGCGCGTATCGGCGCGGATACGCTCCTGCAGGCTCAAGGCCTCGCCCATGTCGCGGCAGGCCTGGCTGATTTCCGCCATTTGCTCGTCGCTGCGCCGCATGGCGGCAAAGGCCGACGCTTCCGGCTCGATGATATGACGAAACTCCTGCACGGTTCGCAGGAACGCCTCGCGGTCGGGCGCCGTCGCGTACCAGGCCAGAACGTCGCGGTCGAGCAGGTTCCAGCGCTCCTTCGGCTCGACCCAACTGCCGATCTTGGGGCGTGAGGCCAACAGGCTTTTCGCCATCAGCATCTTGATGGCTTCGCGCACCGCCGAACGGCTGACATTGAAGATCTCGGCCCATTTGGACTCGTTGGGCAGGATGGTGCCGGGCGGATAGTCGCCACGCACGATCCGCAGGCCAATCTCGCCGGCCAACGAGACATGGACGCTCGCCCCCGCAAAATGCGCGGCACCAGCCTTCCGCATGACAGCCGGACCGTGGCTCGCTTGTGCCTTGGTTAGGTCGGTTCGCTTGCTTGACTTCTCGTCCGGCATCCACGTTCCAATGCGTCGACCGTCTGTCGTCCGGACTGGTCCGAACCGTACGGGCGCCGATCTCGTTGCCGAAAAATCCAGATCACGGGCGCGGCAAAGCCGGAGCCGATTGCCCCAACTATTGCGTCCGTTCGGGAATTACCGCTTCCGTTCAGGAATGACGGGGCGCCCGCAACCGGGCGCCCCGAAATCGAGAACCTACTTCTGGATGCAGGTGTCGACCGTATCCTTGGTGCACTCGTCGAGGCCGGTGAACACCGGATCGGCGACCGCCTTGCCTTCGATCAGGTCGATCATCACCGACGGTGCCTTGTAGCCCATTTCGAACGGCCGCTGGCCGACCAGAGCCGTTACAAGGCCGTCACGAGCGATCGCCACTTCGTCGCCGATCGTGTCGGCGGCGCCGATGACGAAGTCGTTGCTGGCGATCCGGTCCTTGAGCGGCCCGAACAGATCGCGGTAGGGCTGCGGCGCGCCGAACAGCGGCCAGCCGCCCATGATGCCGAAGGCGTCCAGCTTGGGGTTGGCGGCGAGGATGTCGGTCATCGCCTGCACGCCCTTGGCGCCATCGTCATTGGTGAACACCGGGCAGCCGGGAACTTCGGTCCAACCACCTTCACCCGCAAGTGCGGCAAGGCCTTCCTTGCCCGACAGTGCGTCACGCATGCCTTGCGCACGGCGCAGGATGTTGTCGGCTGCCGGGTTGCCTTCGATGGTGCAGATCGTGCCACCATTCGGCTTGCCCTTCTTGATGTACTCGCCGATCTTCTTGCCCATCAGGTAATTGTCGGTACCGAGATAGGTCTTGCGAAGACCTGCGTCTTCCTTGCTGAGATCGGCATCGACCGTCATGATCGGGATCGTCGGATTGGCGCTCTTGATCGTCTGCGCGATCAGCGGCGCGTTGGACGGCGAGATCGCCATCGCGACCGTGTCGGCCTTGCTCAGCATGTCCTGGACGATCTGCGCCTCGCCGGCCTCGTCCGAAGTCGACGCCGGACCGGTGTAGAAGCATTCATACTCCGAGCTGGCGTTTTCCTTGTTCCATTTCTCGCAGCCCTGGTGGATGGCCTCGAAGAACGGATTGTCGAGACCTTTCACGACAATGACGAGCTGTTTCTTGGCCAAAGCCGGCCCGGCACCCAACGCCATTGCGGCGACGGCGGCGAGCAAAAGTGTTTTCCTCATGTCAGTCCTCCCTTGAAACAAACGGACACGGCGTGCCCGCCATACAGATCGACCGGATGCGTGATGACCGAGGGTCGTTTCGCGAGCGCTCGTGTCGCCAGGACAGATCGATAAGCATTTCCAGATTCGGCTTCAGATCAACTCACACACAGGTGCCGCTTGATCTTGGGCCGTCAAACCTCCGCCGATTCCGGCCGGCGAACCGCCAGCGGAGATCGGCATAATCTCCTCCGACGCTTAGCTAATATCGGCTTGGCGCCAACGTCAATGCTATTTGTCCTACAAAACGGATTTTAAAATAGTCCTGGCCCAATTCGTCCGACAATTGATTGACGTGCGCCGGCTTTTGCGTAAAAGAACGCTAACGCCGTCTTCGGGAGGAGCCGGGGAGAGCGAGGCCAAAGCAGCGTCGGCATCCACGCCGGGAACAGCAGCAGGTCGCAAATCACGGGGAGGCAAAGGCTGGTGGCGGTTCTCGAACTCACCAACATCTCAAGGCATTTCGGCGCCATCCAGGCCGTCAACGACGTGTCGCTGTCGATCGAGCCCGGACAGGTGGTCGGCCTCATGGGCGACAACGGCGCCGGCAAGTCGACGCTGGTCAAGATGATCGCCGGCAATTTCCGCCCGAGCCATGGCACCATGCACATGGACGGCAAGGAATTGATCCTGCACAAGCCGGCGGAAGCCCGCCAGCACGGCATCGAGATCGTCCACCAGGACCTTGCGCTCTGCAACAATCTGACCGCCGCCGCCAACGTCTATCTCGGCCGCGAGTTGCGGCGCGGCGTCGGGCCGTTCCGCATCCTCGACTATGCCTCGATGTACAAGCGTGCCGGCCAGCTCTTCGCCGAATTGAAGTCCGAGACCCGTCCGCGCGATCTCGTCAAGCAGATGTCGGGTGGCCAGCGCCAAGCGGTGGCGATCGCCCGCACCATGCTGTCGCAGGCCAAGATCGTGCTGATGGACGAACCGACGGCCGCTATCTCGGTGCGCCAGGTCGCCGAAGTGCTGAACCTGATCCGCCATTTGCGCGATCAAGGCATTGCCGTCGTGCTGATCAGTCACCGAATGCCTGACGTCTTCACCGTCGCCGACCGCGTCATAGTCATGCGGCGCGGCCGCAAGGTCGCCGACAAGACGATTGCGTCGAGCTCGCCCGAGGAAGTCACCGGGCTGATCACCGGCGCCATCGAACAGGTTTGATTTCAGCGAATTTCACCACGCACAGCAGATGAAGGTCGACGATGGCACTGACAATTGACCAGCCGATCGAACACAAGCAGCAATCCCTGCCGGCAAGAGTGTTTGCCAGCCAGACCTTCTGGGTGGTGATCGCCGTTATCCTCGCCTGCGTGTTCCTGTCGTTTGCCACCGACGCGTTTGCCACGTCGAAGAACCTCTACAACATCACCCGCAACATCACCTTCGTCGCCATTATCGCGCTCGGCATGACCTTCGTCATCATCACCGGCGGCATCGACCTCTCGGTCGGCTCGGTGCTGTGCCTGTCGTCGATGATTTTGGCCGTCACGATGCATGCCGGCTACTCGATCGAGGTCGGCATCCTGGCCTCGATCGCCACCGCGCTCGCCATTGGCGCCTTCAACGGCGTGCTGATCGCCTATCTCGGCTTTCCACCCTTTGTGGTGACGCTCGGCATGCTGTCGATCGCCCGCAGCCTAGCCATGGTCGCCTCCAACAACACGGTCGTCTTCCAGTTCGGGCCGGACCACGCCAAGCTTCTGTCATTGGGCGGCGGCGCCTGGGTGTTCGGCATCGCCAATCCGGTGCTTTACATGATCCTTCTGGCGCTGATCACCGGCTTTATCCTGCGTTGGACGAAGTTCGGCCGCCACATCTTCGCCATTGGCGGCAACGAGCACGCGGCAACGCTGACCGGCGTTCCGGTGCGCCAGATCAAGGTTGCCGTCTACATGATCTCGGCGCTGTCGGCCGGCATTGCCGGCATCATCCAGACCGGCTGGCTGGGTGCCGTCACCACCAATCTCGGCACCGGCATGGAGCTGCAGGTGATCGCCGCAACCGTCATTGGCGGCGCCAATCTGGCTGGCGGCGTCGGCACCGCCTTTGGCGCCATCGTCGGTGCGGCCCTGATCGAGGTGATCCGCAACAGTCTCGGTCTGCTCGGCATCAATGCCTTCTGGCAAGGTGTGTTCATCGGCGGCGCCATCCTGCTGGCGGTGCTGTTCGACCGCATCCGCAATTTCCGCCGCAGCGACTAGAACCATGATCCCGAAAAGTGGAAACCGGTTTTCAGGCAAGATCATGGTCAAACAAAAGACTGTTTGATGGCCAACTCCCTGTTCAGCCTCGAGGGGCGGGTGGCGCTGGTGACTGGCTCCGGTCAAGGCATCGGCTTTGCGCTGGCTCGGGGCCTCGCCGGACACGGTGCAAGCATAGTGCTGAACGGTCGCGACACCGCCAGGATCGACAGCGCCGTCGAAAAGCTGCGCGATGTCGGCTTCAAGGCGCACGCCTCGGTATTCGACGTCACCGATTTTCAGGCGGTCAACGCGGACATTGCCCGCATCGAGGCCGAGATCGGCGCCATCGACATCCTCATCAACAATGCCGGCGTGCAGTTCCGCGCTCCGCTCGAGGACTTTCCCGAGGAGCAGTGGGAGCGCCTGTTCAAGACCAATGTGTCGGGCGCCTTCCATGTCGGCAAGGCGGTCGCCCGCCACATGATCCCGCGCGGCAAGGGCAAGATCATCAACATCGGCTCGGTGCAGAGCGAGCTGGCAAGGCCGAACATCGCACCATACACCGCGACCAAAGGCGCGATCCGCAACCTGACAAGGGGTATGTGCGCCGACTGGGCGAGATACGGCCTGCAGATCAATGCGATCGCACCCGGCTATTTCCGCACCGAGATGAACCAGGCGCTGGTCGACAATCCGGAATTTTCCGCCTGGCTGGAAAAGCGCACGCCCGCCGGGCGCTGGGGCAATGTCGACGAGTTGATCGGCGCCGCCGTGTTCCTTGCCTCCGACGCATCGTCTTTCGTCAACGGCCATACGCTGTATGTCGATGGCGGCATGACGGCTTCGGTTTGAAGGGCGTTCTTCCCTTGTGGGAGAAGAGGAAACCTATCGCTCAGTCTGAAAATCCGGCCGCATCGGCCGTCATTGGCCCTCGCCGCCCCCGCGCGTCTTGACGCGGCCCCGAACTCCGCCGCACAATCCCTGTTGCAGGCGAAGGGAGGCCAGTCGTCTGCGGGAGGATATACCCATGACGGAAGCGATCAGGCTCTACTGGGGCCGGTTCGGACATGTTTCTATCCTGAATGTCGCAAGCGACTTCGTCACTCATGCCCATGTCGAGGCCCATCTGATCATCTGGCTGGAAGGTACGGCCGGCGAAATGACCATCGGCCGCGAGACCGTCCGGCTTGGACCTGGAACGGCCGCCGGCATCAACTCCTTCCAGCCGCACAGCCATGTTCTGTCGCAAAACGGGACGCCCGGTCTGTTTCTCGCCTTCTACATCGATCCCGACTGGGCGCGGCGCCGCCGCGACCTGCCTTCGTCTGCGCCGCTGTTCTCACAAGCCGCGATCACGCTGGAACCGTGGCTGCATCAGGCCGCCGCCAATCTGCTCGACCACCTCAGCGACAATGAGAGCGTCGACGATATCGCCAACTACGAGATCGAGCGTTTCATCGATAGCGTGCTCGACGCCGCCGACGCCTCGGCGCCGCAGGAGGCCCGTGTCCGCATCAACACCATGCAGGATTTCCGTGTCCGCAAGGCAATCCAGCTGATGAAGGCCAATGTCTGCGAGCGCATCTGCTTCGACGACGTGGCGCGCAGCGTCGGCCTGTCGCGACCGCATTTCTTCGCTTTGTTCAAGGAACAGACCAATCTGACGCCCAATGTCTACTGGAATACGCTGCGCATGGAGGAAGCGGTGCGGCAGCTGCAATGGTCGCGGGAGCCGCTGATCTCGGTCGCCTGCAATCTCGGCTTCACCACGCAGGGCAATTTCTCGCGCTTTTTCCGCGACCATGTCGGCGTGCCGCCGACGCTCTACCGCGAGGCCGCGCGGGCGATTGCCTGAACCTGTCCTCGTTTAGTCAAGGTCGACTGTTTTTCAGACTCCTTGATACACGCTCAAGACGCATTGATAAGCGTCGCTGAAATGGCCGCCCTACCCTTGCACCGGATCGCTTTTGCAAGGGAACATTTGAATGGCCAAAGTCACCATATCCAGCGTCATCGACGCGCCGGTCGAAAAGGTCTGGGCGCGCATACGCGACTTCAACGGGCTGCCGGGCTGGCATCCGCGCATGGTGGAAAGCCACATTGAAGACGGCAAGGATGCCACCACGATCGGCTGCGTGCGCAATTTCCAGCTCGCCAGCGGCCCCCGCCTGCGCGAAAAGCTGCTCGATTTTTCCGATCAGAATTTCCTCGTCAGCTACTCCATCCTGGAGACGCCGCAGCCGCTGACCAATCACAAGGCGACGCTGCAGTTGCGGCGCGTGACCGATGGCGACCGCACCTACGCCGAATGGACCGCCAGCTTCGACGCCGCGCCCGAGGAGGCAGACAAGCTGGCCGAGGGCATGGGCGCCAATGTCTTTCAGGGCGGCTTCAACGCTCTGAAAAGCCATTTCGCCGGCCAGAGCTGACAGGAGCCAAACCATGGCGCTGGCACTGCAGACCTTTGCAACGGTGAAAGACGCGAACGCGGCACTGAAAGCCCAGGGCACACGCTATCTCGGCGGCGGCACGCTGGTCGTCCGCGCGGCCAATGAGGGCGATGTCTCGGTTTCCGGCCTTGTCAGGTCGACCGAGCCGTCTTTGTCCACCATCGCCGTTGCCGGTGGAAAAGCCCGTGTCGGCGCTTCGGTGACGATGGCGGCGATCGCCGGCCATCCGGAGCTCGGCACGCTCGCCAAGGCCGCCCGCGCCGTCGGTGGCCCGGCCATCCGCAACATGGCGACCGTCGGCGGCAATCTTTTTGCCCCGGCCCCCTATGGCGATTTCGCTGTTGCCCTGCTGGCGCTCGATGCCATGGTCGGCACCGATGGCGGCGAAACGCCTATCGAGACTTTTCTGGCCAATCGGGACGGCAGCCGTGCCGTCGTCACTTCCGTGAGCTTCACGCTTCCGAAGGCCGACAGTTTCCGCTTCCTGAAAGTGTCGAGGGTCAAGCCCAAGGGCGTCTCGGTGCTCAGCATAGCCGGTGCTCTGGAACTGTCGTCGGATGGCACCGTGACCTCGGCGCGGATCGCGCTCGGCTGCATGGCGGATCGGCCAATGCGCGCCAGGGCGGCGGAAAAAGCGCTGATCGGCCGAAAGCTGACCGCTGACGGCATCGCGCCGGCCTTGGCCGCGGCCGGTGATGGCACCTCGCCCATCACCGACCCGATCGCCAGCGCCTGGTATCGCGCCGAAGTCTTGCCGGTTCATCTCGGCCGGTTGCTGCTCGCATAATATTTCGTTCGGGGGCGCGCGTCTGTCCGCCGGTTCGGGCAGGCGCGCTGGGAGGAAAACATGGCAAAGGTTCCGGTTCAATTCACGCTCAACGGCTCGGAAAAGGCCGAATTCATCGACAGCGGCACGACGCTGCTTCAGGCCCTGCGCGACAAGATCGGCGACACCTCACCGAAAGGCGGCTGCCATCAAGGGACCTGCGGCGCCTGTTCGGTCATCATAGACGGCGAACTCAGGCTCTCCTGCCTGACCTTGGCCGAGACCTGCGATGGCGCCGTCATCAGCACGACATCGGGACTTTCGGAAGCTGGCGTGCTGCACCCGCTGCAGCGCGCCTTCCTCGACACGTTCGCCACGCAATGCGGCTTCTGCACGCCGGGCATGATCATGGCGGCAAAGGTGCTGCTCGACCACACACCCAACCCCAGCCGCGACGAGGTGGTCGAGGCGCTGTCGGGAAACATCTGCCGCTGCACCGGTTACGAGCCGATCATCCAGGCGGTGCTGACCGCCGCCCGCGCCAATTCGCAGAACGCGGCCTGAGGGGTCCAAAGCAATGGAACTGCGCAAGAACTACTTCACTGATATCCGCAAGGACGATCTGAACGAGATCGGCCAGCCCCGGCCGCGCTCGGATTCGCCAGGCCATGTCACCGGCAAGACCGCCTTTTTCGCCGACCGCAATTTCCCTGGCATGCTGCACCTGAAGATGGTGCGCAGCCCGCATCACCATGCCCGCATCCGCTCGATCGACACCTCGGAAGCGGAAAAGCATCCGGGCGTGGTGAAGATTCTGACCGCCAAGGACGTGCCGCACAATGTCTACACCATCCTGATCCTGATCCAGGTCGGGCCGGAGGACGAGACGGTGCTTGCCGACGGCAAGGTGCGCTGGAAGGGCGAGGCCGTGGTGGCCGTGCTGGCCGAAACCGAGCGTGCCGCGCAGGAGGCCGCAGCCAAGGTCAAGGTCGACTATGAGGTGCTGCCGGCCGTCTTCGACATGGAAGAGGCGCTGAAGCCCGGCGCGCCCCTGGTCAACGAATATCACGGCCAGAATTATTACCTCTATGACAGCGGCGAGTGCCGCAAGGTGCGCTTCGGCGATGTCGAGGCGGGCTTCGCCGGCGCCGACCACATCCTGGAGGAGAGCTACCAGTCCTCGCCGATCGAGCACGCGCCGACCGAGACCACCGGCTGCGTGGTGGCACCCGAGGGCAATGACCGCTTCACCTGCTACACCAACACGCAGGCGATGTTCTTCACGCTCGACAACACCTCGATCATCCTGCAGATGCCGGGCAGCAAACTGCATTTCGTCGGCGGCACCGTCGGCGGCGGTTTTGGCGGCAAGGTCGACGTCATCGTCGAGCCCATCGCCATCCTCGGCGCAAAATTAACAGGACGACCAGTCTGTTTTATCTACAGCCGCGAGGAGGAGATGCAGATCTCGTCGCCGCGAGCGGCCGAAAAGGTCGTCATCAAGGACGGCGTCATGAAGGACGGCCGCATCGTCGCGCGCAAGGTCACCGGCTATACCGACGCCGGCGCCTATTCGCGCCACTCGCCCTATGGCGCGCAGAAGGGCGCGGGGCACTATCCCGGCCCCTACACCATCCCAAACGTCTGGATCGACACCTACTGCGTCTACACCAACCGCACGCCCTCCTCCGCCATGCGCGGCTTCGGCGTCACCATCGGCGACTTCGCGCTGGAGGTGCAGATGGACAAGCTGGCACGGCTGATCGGCATGGATCCGCTCGAATTCCGCTTCATCAACGCCTATCGCGACGGCGACATGAAGGCGCATCGCCAGCCGACCGAGGGCGCCGCGCTGATCGAGTGCATGCAGGAAGCATCGCGCGCCGCCAACTGGCCGGTGGCGGAGAAATACATGGCCATGTCGTCCTACGTGAAGGGAGCTTGAGATGGCGATCAGGCGTGGACGCGGCGTTGCCGCGATCAACTATCCCACCGGCATGAACCTCGGCGGCGACCCGACGCAGGCGCTGGTGCACTCGACGCCGACCGGCAATTTCATGGTGACGCTGTCATCCGTCGATCTCGGTCAGGGCATGAAGCAGATCATGGCGCAGATCTGCGCCGAGACGATCGGCGTGCCGACCGACCGTGTCGTCGTCGACACCGCCGACACCGACACCGGCCCGCACTGCATGGGCACGTTCGCCTCACGCGGCACGCACCGCGCCGGCAACGCCGTCATCCAGGCAGCAAGGGAAGCGCGCCAGGTGATGCTTGAAGTGGCCGCCGAGGAGCTGGAGGTCAACGCCTCCGACCTCGAGACCGATGGACAGGGCAACATCCTGGTCAAAGGCGCACCGCAAAAGTCGATCTCGATCTTCGATGTCGCGCTGTCGGCGCATTTCAAGCGCGGCCGCTCGATCTCCGGTCGCGGCATGTTCCTGATCCCGCGCTCCTATCCCGAGAAAGAAACCGGCGCGATGAAGCCGTCGACTTGTTATGCCCATGCCTGCACGGTGGCCGAGGTCGAGGTCGACGACGAGACCGGCGAGGTTACCGTGGTGACGGTGAAGAACGTCTTCGAGATCGGCAGAGCGCTGAACCCGAAGATGGTCGAGCAGCAGTTGGTCGGCGGCTCGTGGATGGGCATCAGCCACGCGCTCTATGAGACGACCGAACCCTACTATCCCAACCGCGATCATGGCGGCACCGACTTCAACCAGTATCTGATGCCGGGTCCCGGCGACCTTGCCGAGACAGAGATCATCGTGCTGGAGCGTCCTTCCGCCGACGGACCCTATGGCGCCAAGGGGCCCGGCGAAATGTGCGCCAATCCGCAGATCCCGGCGGTCGCCAATGCGGTCTTCGACGCCGTCGGCGTGCGCATCGACACGCTGCCGATCACGCCGGAGCGCATCTTACGCGCGCTGAAGGCGCAAGCGGCGAACTGAGGGCTGGAATGACAGGGACAAGCGCCGAGACTGTCGCGACCTCACCGGAGGCGGTGGCGCAGCATCTGGCCGCCTCGCGCTATCTGGCCGATGAAAGCCTTTCGACTGCCATCTTCCTGGCGATCCGGCTGGGCAAGCCGCTGCTGCTCGAAGGCGCGCCGGGCGTAGGCAAGACGGAGGCGGCGAAGGCGATCGCCGCGCTGCTCGGCCGTGATCTGGTGCGGCTGCAATGCTATGAAGGCATCGATGCCGCGCATGCGCTCTATGAATGGAACTACCAGCGCCAACTGCTCGCCATCCGCCATGCCGGCGAGCATGAGATCGACATCTACGACGACCGTTTCCTGATCGCCCGGCCGCTGCTGCAGGTGCTGAAGGCGCCCGAGCAGCGCGTGCTGCTGGTCGACGAGATCGACCGCTCGGACCACGAATTCGAAGCGCTGCTTTTGGAATTCCTCTCCGACTTCCAGATCAGCATTCCCGAGCGCGGCACCATCCGCGCCACGGCACAGCCGATCGTCATCCTGACCTCGAACCGCACCCGGGAACTGGCCGAAGCACTGCGCCGCCGCTGCGTATACCACTGGATCGGCTATCCCGACGCCGAGCGCGAGGCCGCCATCATCATGCTGCGCGCCGGCGATGTAGCGCAAGCCACCGCACGCGCGGTGGCGGCGGCCGTGCAGACCATTCGCGCCCGCCCGCTCGCCAAGCCGCCCGGCATTGCCGAGGCGGTCGAATGGGCCAACGCCGCGACCATCCTGGAAAAAGGCGGCAGCCCGTGGCCGGAAGCCTTCCGCCGCGCCATCGGCGTGCTGATCAAGGACGAGGAGGATCTCTCCTACATCGAGCCCGAGCTTGGCCGGATTGTCGAGGAGGCGCTGGCGTGAGCCGAGACCTCAACGGCACGTTCTCCCCGTTCATTCCGCAACGCTGGCGGGACAGCACCCCCCTCTGTCCTGCCGGACATCTCCCCCTCAAGGGGGGAGATTGGCTGTCATTCCGGCTTTCGACAATCTCCAGCGTCGCAGAACGGAGCGAAGCATCGAAGCTGCTGATCTCCCCCCTTGCGGGGGAGATGTCCGGCAGGACAGAGGGGGGCGCCACGCAATGATGCGGGAAACAAGCTTACCCCGCGCGGCAGCGCCCTTGCTCAGCTTCGCCCGGTTGCTGCGCCGCTACGGCTTCGCCATAGCGCCCGAGCAGGTCTCCAGCTTCATGCAGGCCGTGACATTGCTCGGGCCGCGCTCGATGGCAGACATCCGCGAGGCGGCGCTCGCGACGCTGGCGCCGCCGCCCGACCGCCACGACGAATTCGAAGCGCATTTCCAGAGCCACTTTTATGGCAACACATCCGCCGTGGTGGAAGGCGACGCCGACGAGGAAACCCGCATCAAGGATGATGGCGGCGCCGACGACGAACGGATCGAAGCCGAACAAACCCAAGAGGGCGGCGAGCTGTCCTCGGCACTGGAGCAGTTGAGCAGCCGCGACTTCCAGCGTGACGATGACCGCCTTGCCGCTTTCCGCCGCAAACTCGCTTCAGCCTTGCCCGCCCGCCGCTCCTTCCGCACCGTACGCACGCATTCGCGCGGCAAGCTCGATCTGCGCCGGTCGCTGCGGGAAATCGTCAGCGCCGATGGCGACGTGCCCTCGCCGCTGCTGCGCCGCCGCCAGACCGTCCCCCGAAAGCTGCTGCTGCTGATCGACGTGTCCGGCTCGATGAAGCTGCACACAGCGGACTATCTGAAGCTGGCGCATGCCGCAGTGCAAGGTGCCGACCGCGCCGAGATCTTCACCTTCGGCACGCGGCTGACCCGCATCACCCCAGCACTGCGCATCCGCAACCGCGACCAGGCGCTGGCGCGCGCCGCGGCCCAGGTCGACGATTGGGACGGCGGCACCCGCATGGGACCGACGCTGCTCGCCTTCCTCTCGGTGCCGCGCTTCTCGTCGTTTGCACGCGGTGCCACGGTCGTGATCCTGTCCGACGCGCTGGAGCGCGGCGATCATGGCGAGTTGGAGACAGCCATGCGACGGCTGAGCGCCCGCGCTTTCCGGCTGTCGCTGGCCACACCGCTAGCCGGCGACCCGCGCTTCCGACCGGCAACGGCGGCACTGCGCGCCATCCTGCCGGTGCTGGACGACCTCATCGACGGCTCGTCGGTGAAAAGCCTCACCGATTTCATCCTGTCGCTCGCCCGCCCTGCTTCAGCGGCGGCGACAATCTGGAAGAGGGTTTCGTGATGCAGAAAGCCATCGACGCGCATTTCCACATCTGGCGCCAAAAGGACCAGCCCTGGCTGGTCGGGCCGATGGTGCCGCGCATTTTTGGTCCCTACGAGCCGATCCGCCGCGACTATCCGATCGAGGAGTTTCTCGAAGACCAGAAGGGGTCGGGCGTCGAGAAGGCCGTCTATGTCCAGACCAACTGGGCCAAGGAGGATTTCGAGAAGGAAGTCGCCTTCCTGCAGAAGACATCCGACGAAACCGGCTGGCCGCATGCCATCGTCGGCTACACCGACATGACCGTCGACGATATCAGGCCCCAGATCGATCGGCTGATGAAATACAAGCTGCTGCGCGGCGTGCGCATGCAACTGCACTGGCACGAAACGCCGGCCTTCCGTTTCGCCGCCTCGGCCGATCAGGTCATCGACCGCAAGGTGCGAGCGAATGTAGCGCGCCTGAAGGACTATGACCTGTCCTTCGACCTGCAGCTTTTCCCCGCCCAGATGAAGGACGGGCTGACGCTTGTCGGCGAAAACCCGCAGACCAATTTCATCCTCACCCATGCCGGCATGCTGACCGGCATGGAACCGGAAACCACCGAAGCCTGGAAAGAAGGCCTGCGCACGCTGTCGGCGGCGCCCAATCTCTACGCCAAGCTCTCCGGCCTCGGCACCTTCGTCCACCGCAACGACCCGGCGCTGATCGCCTACATCGTCGACAACACGATCGAGATCCTGGGTGCCGACCATTTGATGTTCGGCTCGAACTTCCCGATCGAGAAGCTATGGACCAGCCACGCGGAGCTGATCAAGGCGCACCGCAATCCGGTGGCCAACCATGGCGCGGCGGCAGAGGCTGACATCTTCTGGAACACGGCGGAGAAGGTCTACCGGCCGGTGTGACGCTTCACTTCACCTCGAACTGTGGATCGACCGGGATCTGCAACGCGGTCACCAGATGGTTGGTCTGCCCAGCCAATCCGATGATCGACACAAGCTCGCCATGCTGCGCATCGGTCATGCCTTTGGCGCGGGCCGCCGCCGTGTGCGAGTGGACGCAGTAAGAGCAGCCATTGGCGGTCGAGACAGCGATGTAGATCATCTCCTTGGTCAGCGGATCGATGGCGCTGTCGGCCACCATCACCACCTTCAACTGTTCCCAGATCCGCTTCAGCGAAGGAGGATCATTGGCCAGACCGCGCCAGAAATTGTTGACGAAATCGGATTTGCGCGTCGCGCGGATGTCATCGAAGACGGCCTTCACGGCCGGGATCTTTTCGACCTCGGCGTCGCTCAGAAGTCTTGTGGTGGCCATGGTATTTCCTTTCCTTTCGATCGATGAACTGGCTCGTTGAATCAAGTTTCGAGCAAAGGCGGCCAACCAGCTTCTTTGACTCAGTTTTTGCCCGCAATAGCGTTGAAGATTAGCCGAGGCACCTAAACTTCGTCATCCTAGGGCGAAGCAGGCGCGTAGCGCCGTCGCGGAGAACCTGGGATCCATTCCGTGACCTTAGCCGAAGAGTGCTGCGGAGCGGAATCCTGCACCGCAGCAGCGCTACGGAGTCCCGGCATGGATCCTCGGGTCTGCGCCGCGTCGCTGCGCTCCTTGCTTCGCCCGTGGATGACGAAGGGATCCCGGCCAATTATCAACGTAGGCACCAGCCAAAAACCTAATGCACGGCCGCATACATGATCTTCTCCTCCGTAGCCTCCGCCGGCGAAAACTCCTCGACGATACGCCCTTGCCGGCAAACCAAAATCCGGTCCGACAAATTCATGATCTCCGGCAGGTAGGACGAGATGACGACGACGGCCAGGCCCTCGTCGGCCAGCCGGTTGATGATCTGGTGGATCTCGGCGATCGCGCCGACATCGACGCCGCGCGTCGGCTCGTCGAAGATGACGATGCGCGGCTGCTGCACCAGCCCCTTGCCGATCACCACCTTCTGCTGGTTGCCGCCTGACAGTTCCACCACACGCGCATTGTCGTTGATCGCCTTGATGTTCAGCGTCTTCGTCCATTCCGCCGACAGCACGCGCATCTCTTGCGCGTTGATCACCCAGGCCTTTTCGCGGCCTGCCGCCAAAAGCCCGCCGAACAGGTTCTCGGCAATGCCCATCGTCTCGAAAATACCCTCGCTCTTGCGGTCCTCGGTGACATAGACGATGCCGTCGGCCACCGCTTCGCTCGGCACGAGATAGCGCACTGGCTTGTCGTCCAGCTCGATGGCGCCGCCGCGCAGAAAATCGCGCTTGTAGATGCCGGAGACGATCTTGAAGGTCTCGGTGCGGCCCGAGCCGATCAGCCCGAACACGCCGGTGATCTGGCCCTCGAAGATCGAGAAGGACGTGTTGCGCACGACATTGCTCATCGAAATGTCCTGCACCGACAGCACTTTCTTGCCGGCCTTGCGCAGTTTTGCTTCGTCGCGCTGGCGGTAGATCTCCCCCGATAAAGTGCGCCCGACCATGGCGGAAACGATCCTGTCGCGGTCGAAGGCGGACGTGTCGTCGGTGATGACCAGCTCGCCGTCGCGCAGAATGGTGATGCGGTCGGCAATATCGAGCGCCTCTTCCAGCGCGTGGCTGATGAAGACGATCGACACGCCGCTCGCCTTCAGCCGCCGGATCAACGCGAAGAAGTGCCGCTTTTCTTCTGGCGTCAGCGTCGCCGTCGGCTCGTCGAAGATGATGATCTCGGCATTGTGGTGCACCGCGCGCGCGATCTCGACCATCTGCCGCTTGGCAGCACCCAGCGTCGCCACCATCGCGTTCGGGTCGACTGGAAAATTCAGCGATTGCAGGAACTGCTGCGCGGAGATGTAGGTGCCGCGCAGCCGGTTGAGGAACTTTTCGGTGCCGAGATAGAGGTTCTGCGCGACCGTCATCGATGGGACCAGGCTGGTCTCCTGGAACACCATTGCGATGCCGGCCTCGAGGGCCGCATGCGGCGAAGCGTAGGCGATCTCCCGGCCCTTGTGGAACATCTTGCCTGAGGTGGCATCGACCACGCCGGCGATGATCTTGGTCAGCGTCGATTTTCCCGCGCCATTTTCGCCGAGCAGCGCATGGATCTCACCCTTGCGCAGGTCGAAGCTGACATTCTTCACCGCGGGCACGCCGCGGTAGTTCTTGGTGACATTCTCCAGACGGACGATCGGTTCCATCAGAAACCTCCCGTGGCGACGGAAAGGATGCAGTCGCCCCCTTTGGAGGCGACGAACAGAAGGCCGTCTTTTTCCGCAACACTGCAGATGCCGTGGCGCGTGCCGTTGGCGCGGCTGTGCAGGCTGAATTGCGGCTGCATCTTCTGGTCGAGCCTGACCACCAGCCCGTAGGAGCGGCTCGGCGACCATGGCTTGTGGATGCCCATGGTGCGGATGCCGCCGCATTGCAGCGGCTCGAGGAAGCTGCGGCTGGAGGCCAGCGCCGGCGCGATCCAGTAGGCGGGCGGCACCTGGCTCAGCATGTCCTGACGGTAATGCGTTTCCTGCAGCACGAATTCGATCAGCCGGTTGCGCGGCGCAAACAAGGTCAGCCAGGCGCCACCATCGGCGGACGGCGATAGCCGCGCGGGATAGCCGGGCAGATGCGTCAGCGCCGTGGCGCGATTGCCGTCTGCGCTGAAGCGCACCAACTGATGGCGCCAGCTCTCGCTGACCAGCACATCCCTGCCGACGGGGTGCAGGCCATAGGGAAAGGCAATGTCGCCGGCGAGTTTGCGGAAATCACCGCCCGCGGCGTCTCGCTTCCAAAGCGAACCGGACGCGCCCTTCTTCATCAGATCGGCGGCCCATTGCGACGGCGCATGCTCGGCCGAGCCGTTGGCCAGCCACAGCGTGCCGTCATCCGCATAGGCAAGTGCGGTGATGCAGCTGAGGTCAGCCGGCAGCGAAACCTCCTCGCCTGATACCAGCAGCTTGCCGCTCTCCAGCCCGACCGTCAGTTCGCCGGATCGCGACAGCGCCAGCGCCGTGACCGGAGACGGAAAGGTTTCGACAACCCTGGGCTCGGTTCCGGCAGCAATCGAATAGATTGCGTTGCCGCTGGAGGCCAGCAGCCTGCCATCGGCAACCAGCAGATTGTCCGGCTCGGTCAGCTCAGTAAAAGCCAGCGCGTCATCCAGCAATGTGTTGGGTCGGAAAGCGCCATCGAGCGGCGGGATGGTCACCGCCTTGCCGCGAAACAGGTCCAGCACAGGATCGAGGATCATGGCTTTGCTCCCCAATAGGAAGCGGGGCTGGTCCAGTTCGGGTCTGCGCCTGAAATCTTGTAGCGGCCGATGCGGTTGTTGAGGATGCCGCCGACGAACATATATCCCTTGTGCTCGCGCATTGAGGTGACCATCGGGTGCGCGCCACCCGTGAGATCGCCCATCGCCTCGACGATGCCGCCCTTTTCGTTGAATTTCACCACGCCGCCGGTGTTGATGTTGGGGAACAGCCATTCGTCCTGCGGCAAGCGGCGCGTCATGCGCTTGCGCATATCGGGGTGGCGCAGCGACAGGTCGAAGCTCGGCGTGCGCATGCCAAGCCACGCCATCCAGTAATTGCCGTCGGAGGCGCGGTTGATGTTGTCGGGGTAGCCCGGCATGTCGCGGATGACACACTCGGCGGTACCGGCCTTCGGCCCCTCCAGCCAGTAGCGGTGCACGCGGCAGGCCCAGCTTTCGGCGAAGAACAGCGACTTGCCGTCGTGCGCCATGCACACACCATTGGTGTAGCGATAGCCGTCGAGCAGCGTCTTCGTCGAACCGTCCTTCGGCTCATAGACCAGCAGCCGGCCGGTGGCGCGGTTCTCGATCGAGTCCAGCGCCCAGTCATGGGCGTCGTAGCGCTTGGTCGAGTCGGTGAAATAGATGCGGCCGTCGGGTGCGATGTCGCAGTCGTTGGGGTCACGCAGCCGCGCATCGTCGACGATCGAGGTCCAGGAGCGCGACGTTTCGGCCGACAGGCGTTTGACCTCCCGATCCGGCGAGACGGAGTAAAGCCCCATGGCGCCGACGCAGCTGATCAGATTGCCCGATTTGTCGAAGGCGAGGCCGAGCGGAAAGCCGCCGATATGGGCAAACACTTCCGATTTGACATAGTCCGGCGCGAAGAAGCGGACGATCTCGCCATGGCGCGTGCCGCAATAGAGATTGTCGTCGCGGTCGAGGATGACGTCTTCTGGCCCCTCCAGCTCGCCAAGCCCGATATGGTCGGCTGCCGACAGCCTGTTATCAAGCTCGTAGGGCGTGCCCGAGCCGGGTGCGGCCGACTGCGTTTCGCCCATTCTGAGATAGACAGGCGCGACATAGACCTCGTTCAGCACCTTGTGGCGGTTCTTCAGCCAGCGAATGTCAATGGTCACCGCCACCGCCAGCATGATGCCCAGCACCATCTGGTTGGTGCCGGTGCCGTAGCCCAGCCGGATCAGGCCGTTGGTCATGGTCAGCACGATGATGGCGCCCATCAGGCCCTTGATCACCGAGCCGCGCCCGCCGCCGAGGCTGACGCCGCCGACCACCGCCGCCGTCAGCGCCATGATCTCGAGGTTGAGGCCGGTGCCCGGCCCTGCCCCGCTCAACCGGCAGGCGATCAAAAAACCGCCGATCGAGGCGCAGAAGCCTGAAAAAACGTAGGTCATGAACACCGTGCGGCGCACGCGGATGCCGGCATTGTGCGCCGAGCGCCTGGAACCGCCGACCGCCAGCACATGCCAGCCCGGCCGTGAACGGGTCAGCGCGATATGGGTGACGATGGCCAGGATGATCGCCAGCCACACCGAGACGGACAGCCCCCAGAACGTGCTGTCGCCGATGAAATCGAGCACATCCGATGTCGCGGTCGAAAGCTGCACGTCGGCGGCATAGGTGGTGACCAGGATATCAAACAGCGCCCGCCCGAAGATGAAGGTGACCAGCGTGGTCAGAAAGGCGCGCAACCTGAGATAACCGACGAGATAGCCGTTGATGGCGCCAAAGATGAGACCGGTGGCCAGCGACGCAGCCAGCGCCAGCCAGATCGACTGTTCGAGGATGAAGAAGACATAGACGGCGGAAAAGCAGGACAGCGCGAAGATCGAGCCGACCGACAGGTCGATGCCGCCACCCAGCATCACCACCGTCATGCCGGTGACGACCATCGAGAACTCGCCGAGCTGGCGGGTCGATTCCTGCAGCGCTGTCAGCTTGAAGAAACCCGGAATGATCGAGCCGAAGGTTGCCAGCGTCGCCACCAGCGCCAGGAACGGAATGGCGTTGTCGGTCCAGCGTTTGGTCAGTATCTCGCCGACGACATGGTCGGGCACGAGATTGTACCGCCAGGACTGGAGGCGTTCGCGAAAGGACATCGGCTGCTGCTATTCCATGAGAAAGAGGTGGCCGGGCAATCCGGCCACCTCGTTGATCGGTGTTGGCAAGGATCGGCTTATTTCGCAGCCGCTTGCGCCTGCAGCGCCTTCAGGTCCCAGCAGCTGTCGGGCTTCAGGTCGGCCTTGGTCGTCGCCTTCTCCAGCGTGTAGATGTAGGTGTGCGACGTGCCGGCCGGCTGGCCGCTCTGCAGCAGGAACTTGATGATGGCGTTCATGTCGCCCGACTGGCGGGCAAGATTGGTCATCACCACGGCGCCATAGGTGCCGTCCTGCAGCTTGTCGCAATCGGCCGCCTTTTCGCCGCCGCCCGTGGTGACTAGGAACACCTTGCCGTCGAGCTTGGCGTCGCGGATCGCGGCGGAAGCGCCGGTGGCGTCACCATCCCAGAAATCGATGATCGAGCAGATGTCCGGGTTCTGCTGCAGCATCGTCGTCGTCACGTTGCGCGAGGTCGTCGCATCCCAGTTTGAATCGGGCTTTGCCACCACCTTGAAGTCGGGATTCTTGTCCAGCACCTTCATGATGCCGGCATACTGATAGAGGCTGGAGGAGTTGGCCTGGTCACCCTGCACAAGGCCGATCTTCTTTGACGAGTTCGGGCCGCAGCCCTTGATCGCCGCTTCGGCCTCGAGCTGGCCGAGCCGGTCCCAGTCGCTGCCGACAAAGGCATCAGCCGGGAAGTTCGCCGGATTGTCGACCAGTATCACGTAGGTGCCCGCGGCCTGCGCCTTCTTCATCAGCTTGGAATAGGAGTTGAGGTCCGGCGCATGGATGATCAGCACGTCCGGCCTGGTGTCCGACGAGATGGCGTCGGTGATCGCTTGCGCGCCGGCATCGACGACCCAGTTCGGGTCACGCGTCTCGAATACGCCGCCCCAGGCCTCGACTTCTGTCTTCAGGTAATGCGACCAACCCTGCGCCAGGTCGAAGCCCATCGCCAGCGGCACCAGCATGACGCGCTTGCCCTTGAGCGCCTGCGCATAGGCGGCCGGGCCGGGATCATCGGCGGCAAAGGTTGGCGCCACGAATGCGGTGACGGCAAGCGCCGTGGCAGCTGCCATGAGTGTTCTGATCAGTTTCATGTCACATCCTCTGGTTTGGTTTTGTTATCAGCGGCCGGCCCCAACCGTCCGCTGCAGTTCAGGTACTAAATGTCACCCTGCTGGGCGGTCTGCTCGTCACGTGGATTGATGATGCCGTCGACGATGATGGCGCCGAGCAGGATCGCTGCCTTGATCAGGTTCTGGTAGAGCAGCGGAATGTCGATGATGGTCATGGCGTTGAGCAGGATGCCGATCAGTGCCGCACCGACCAGCACGTTGCGCACCCCGCCGCGCCCGCCGGACAGGCCGATGCCGCCGATCACCGCCACCAGCACGATATCGTAGAGCAGCGTTGAGTTGACGACCCGGGTGTTGATCGAATGCAGGCTCGCCGCCGTCAGCAGGCCGGCGACCAGTGCGACCAGGGCGGAGAGCACATAGCGCAGCACCAGCATCGGCCGCACCGGAATGCCGATGTTGCGGGCGGCGACCGGATTGTCGCCGGCGAAATAGATGTAGCGGCCCCATTTGGTGTAGCGCAGGAACAGGAAGAACAGGAAGGCCAGCCCCGCGAAGACGAACACCTCGACCGGAATATCGAGGAAGCGCAAGCCGCCGAGCAACTCGACCCAGTGGCCCTGCGGCACCGGCACGGCATCCTGCGTGATCAGTTGCGAGCGCACATAGCCGAAGACGAAGGAGCCTGTCGCCAGCGTCACGAAGATCGCCGGCACGTCGGCATAGGCGACGAGAAAGCCATTGAGCAGGCCGATGGCCAGCACACCGGCCAGCACATAGGCGAAGGCCAGCCCGTCCGGCGTCCCCGAATTCAGAAGTTGCAGATACCAGGCGACAGACATCGCCATGATCGCGACGGCAGAGAGGTCGATGCCGCGGCCGATGATGACGACAGCCATGCCAAGGGCCAGAATGCCGAGCACCGACACCGAGCGGACAATGGCGACAAGGTTGTTGGGGTCGATGAAGCCCGGCAGGCCGATGGCCGCTGCAACGAACAGCACCACCGCGATGGCAAAGACAATGCCTTCCTGATTCAGGCTCCTGAAATTCGGCCAGCCGATCGTGTTCATGTCTGCGTTTGCCCCGATGGCAGCGCTGCCATCCCTGGGAAAGAACGCTAATCGGCCCAACGCCGGTTCGTCAAATGAATCCGCGCTCGGAACCCAGGCCGGCAGCGATATTTACCGAGTGGACGCGTCGATTGCCGAAGCTGGCGCAATGCATGGAAAGGCCTGCACTTTTGGCAATTGGTTGCGCCATTGCGGCCGCTCGCGAAAGCGCTGCACTACGGCGAAAGGACGAGACGGAATTTATCTCCGCATCAGGCGGAAAAATCGATCTCAATTTCCCGGCGAGTGGCCGGAAACCTCCGCGCCCGCACTTGGCGGCAGCACGAGAAAACGCAACGCCGCCACCAGCCCGATGGCGCCGATCGCCAGGAAGGCGATTCGAAAATCCACAAGGTCGAGAGCGGGGCGATCCCTGACGATCTGCGACAAATTGAGGATCGCCGCCGCCACCGCGACGCCGAACAGCATCGCCACCTGCTGCAGCATCGAGGACAGGGTCGCCGCCGAGCTTCGTTGCGCCGCATCGATGTCGGCGAAGGCCAGTGTGTTGAGCGCGGTGAACTGCATCGAGCGCGTCTGGCCGGCAATCAGCATCAGCGCCACCACCAGCGCCTGTGGCGTCTGCGGCGAGATCGCCCCGCAAGCCATGATCGAGACCGAGGCGATGATGCCGTTGACGACCATCACCGAGCGGAAACCGAAACGCCGCAGCGTTGGCGTCGTCACCGTCTTCATGCCGAGATTGCCGAGGAAATAGGCCAGGATCATCAAGCCGGCATCGACGGGCGGGAGGCCAAAGCCGACCTGGAACAGCAGTGGCAGCAGGAACGGCGTGGCATTGATCGCCACCCTGAAAATGGTACCGGCGGCCAATGTCGAGATGGCAAAGGTCAGCACATTGAACGAGGAGAGATCGAGCAGCGGATGCGGCGCCCGCCGGAGATGCCGTACCGCCAGCCAGCCTATGACGATGCCGGCAACGATCCGCAGCGCTGTCGGCAGCACGCCGTCCTCCGGATGAGCAATGCGTTCAAGGCCATAGAGCAGCAGGGCAAGTCCGGCCGATGTCAGGAAAAAACCCGGCCAGTCGAGCGGCTTGGGGTCAGCCACACGGTCGCCCGGAATGAAGCGCGCGACCAACGCCAGCCCGATCACGCCGAGCGGGATGTTGATGAAGAAATTCCAGTGCCAGGACAGATAGGTGGTGATGAAGCCGCCGAGTACCGGCCCGACCACCGGCGCAAACAGTGCTGGCCAGGTGATCAGCGCCGTGGCGTTGAGCAATTCGGATTTCGACGCATTACGCAGGACGAGAATCCGCCCGACCGGCGTCATCAGCGCGCTGCCGAGCCCTTGCACGACACGGGCGGCGACAAACTGGGTCAGGGTTTGCGAGAGGCCGCAGGCGAGCGAAGCCAGGGTGAACAGGACGATCGCCAACAGGAAGATGTTTCGCGCCCCGAACCGGTCGGCGAGCCAGCCCGACAGCGGCACGAACACCGCCATGGTCAGCATGTATACGGTGATGCCGATGCTCATCGCCACCGGCGACACGCCGAAGGACGCGCCCATCTGCGGCAGCGAGGTCGAGATGATCGTCGAATCCAGCAACTGCATGAAGAAGGCGATGGCGACGATCAGCGCCACGCGCCGCGCATTGGTGGCCGTTTCGGATAAGGTTGCGGTCTCGGGAATGGCAGTCATGACGGAACCGGTTTGAACAGCATCTCACCGGCCGCGTCCAGAGACGTCGCAACAAACTTTCGTGTGCCGCCACGGCCTGCTATGGGATGAACGGGGTGGCCGAGGAAAGTGTCCGCGTAACATGAAGCCCATCTATATCGACTACCTCAATGCCGTCGACATCGATGCCCTTGCCATGACCGATGGCGAAATCATTGCTGCCGTCGAGGCTGGCCTGGTGGCGCAGGGCAACGGCCAGACGGTGATCGAGCCGCGCGTCCATCTCGAACCGGACCCGTCCTTCCACGGTCATTTCAATGTCTTGCGTGGCTACGTCGCGCCGCTCGACACGGCGGGCGTGAAAATCGTCGGCGACTATGTCGACAATTACCTGCACGGGCTGCCTTCCGAATTCGGCATCCTCAATCTGTTCGATCCGCGCACCGGCACGCCGCGCGCCATCCTCGACGCCACCGTCATCACCGACATGCGCACCGGCGCCGTCACCGCCATCGGCGCCAGGCATCTGGCGCGAAAGAATTCCAAAGTGCTGGCCCATATCGGCGCGCGCGGCACCGCCTACTGGAATGTGCGCCTGCTCGACCATCTCTTCGACTTCGACGAAATCCGCGTCCATTCGCGTCGGCCGGAAAGCCGCGACGGTTTTGCCGCCAAACTCTCCGCCGATCTCGGCAAGACGGTGACTGCGGTGGCCGACTGGAAGAGCTGCATCGAGGGCGCCGACATCGTCGTCGAGGCCTCGCGGCTGCCGGAGCCGCAGCCATTGCTGAAGACCGAATGGATCAAGCCCGGCGCGCTGGTCGTGCCCTACGGCACAATGAGCGCGGTGGAACTGTCGTTGACCGACATCATGCAGAAAATGGTCGTCGACGATTGGGGCCAGTGCCAGGGCGGCAAGTTCGGCTCGCTGCGCGCCCATGTCGAGACCGGGCGGCTGAGCGAGAAGACGCTGCATGCCGAACTCGGCCAGATCGCCGCCGGTCTGAAAGTCGGGCGAGAAAGCGACGACGAAACGATCCTGTTCTGGCACCGTGGTCTGTCACTGTCCGACATTGCGCTGGGCAAGGCGATGCTGGCCAAGGCCCAGGCGCAAGGTATCGGCCAGAGGCTGCGCTTCGCATGACCGCGCTCGTCCTCTCCGGAACCGGCGTCGGCGTTAGCGATGTCGCTGCGGTCGCCCGCGATGGGCTCAAGGTGGAGATCGGACCCGAAATCATCGGCAGGCTGGAGAAGGCACGAAAAGTGCTCGACCAGACCGCCGCGTCCGGCCAGCAGATCTATGGCCTGAACACCGGACTCGGCGCCAATCTCGGCACTGCGGTCGAAGGCGACGCCGGCGCCTTCCAGCGCCAGTTGCTTGAAGGGCGCAGCGGCGCCGTCGGCGAGGTGCTGCCGGTTGAAGCCGTGCGCGCTACTATGCTTGCCCGCGCCGCGATGCTGTCGGTTGGCGGCTCCGGCCTTTCGCCCTCCGTCTTCGTCGCTTTGGTCGACGCGCTCAATGCCGGCGTCCATCCCGTCATGCCGTCGCTCGGCTCCATCGGCGCCGGCGACCTGGTGCTGATGACGGCACTCGCCCGCATGCTCACCGGCGAAGGCGAAGCCGACTATCAGGGCCGTCGCATGCCGGCAGCCAAGGCGTTGATGATGGCGCGCCTCGCCCCCATCAGCCTGGCGCCCAAGGATGGGCTGTCGCTGATCAATGCCTCGGCGGTGTCCGCCGGCAGCGGCGCGCTTGCGGTGACGGATGCGCTGTCGGCTCTTGCCCAGCAACAGCAGACCGGGGCGCTGACCATGGAAGGTTTTGGTGCCAACCGCACCATCCTCGATCCGCGCTTGCACATGGCGCGCCCGGCGGCCGGCCAGCAGGAAGCAGCCAAGGTGCTGCACGATCTGCTCGTCCGCGACGAGGCGCTGGTGCCGACCACCTTGCAGGACCCGCTGTCGATCCGCTGCATGCCGTCGATCCATGGCGCGCTGATCGAGGCGATCGGTCAGGCGAGACAGGCTGTCGAGATCGAACTCAACGCCGCCGCCGACAATCCGCTGGTGCTGGGCGATGATGAGTTGGTGCTGTCGACCGGCAATTTCCACACCGCCGCACTGGCGCTCGCCTTCGAGACGCTCGGCCTGGCGATCGCCCAATGTGCCGCGGCCAGTGCCGCCCGCTTTATCCAGCTCACTGGCTCGGGCCGCAATGGCCTGCCGAAATATCTGTCGCCGGTCGGCGGCGCCTCGGCCGGCTTCGTGCCGCTGCAGAAGACAGTGACCTCGATCCTGGCCGCCATCCGCCACAAGGCTAATCCGGTGATGCTCGACTTCCTGGCCGTGTCGGAAGGCGTCGAGGATCACGCCACGCAGACGCCTCTGGCGGTTGCGAAATGCGCCGGGATGATCGAGCTGTGGCGGCGGCTGATCGCCTTCGAACTGATGGCCGCCGCACAGGCCATAGACCTGCGCGACGGCTTCACATTGGCGCCACGCACCGCCGCACTTCACGCGGCGATACGCGCTCTCGTCCCCATGCTGAAAGAGGACCGGCCGCTCGGTATCGACGCCGAGGCACTTTACGCTGCGCTCGCCGGCGGAAGCTGGCCGGCCTGACGCGGCTTCGCTCAGAAAACGACGGTCTTGTGGCCGTTGAGCATGACGCGGGCTTCGAGATGCAGCTTGACCGCGCGCGCCAGCACCCGGCTTTCGATGTCGCGCCCGACGGCAACGAAATCCTCGGCGCTCATCGCATGGGTGACGCGTTCGGTCTCCTGATCGATGATCGGGCCCTCGTCGAGGTCGGAGGTGACGTAATGCGCCGTCGCACCGATCAGCTTGACGCCGCGGTCGAAGGCCTGGTGATACGGCTTGGCGCCCTTGAAGCTCGGCAGGAACGAATGGTGGATGTTGATCGCCCGTCCGAACAGCCGGTCCGACAGGCCTTTCGAGAAGACCTGCATGTAGCGCGCCAGGATGACCAGTTCGGCCCCTGTCCGCTGCACCAGGTCCAGCAGCTTCTGTTCCTGTTCGGCCTTGTTTTCCCTCGTGGTCGGCCAATGGTGGTAGGGAACACCCTCCAGCTCGGCGAAGCGGCGGGCATCCTCGTGGTTGGAGACGACGGCGGCAACCTCCGCGTTCAGCCAGCCGACCCTGATCTGGTACAGCAGGTGCAGAAGCGCGTGGTCGAACCTGGAGACCATGACGATGATCTTCGGCCGGCGTCCCTGATCGACCAGCGCGGTCTTCATGCCAAAGCGATCGACGCTTGATTTCAACGCCCGTTCCAGGCTGTCCTTGGTCGAGCCTGGCGGGCTGATGAAGGCGATGCGCATGAAAAAGCGATTGGTCTGCCGGTCCCAGAACTGGCTGCTTTCGGCGATGTTGGCGCCGTTCGCGGCAAGCTCCGCCGTGACGGCGGCGACGATCCCCGGCCGGTCCTCGCAAGAAAGCGTAAGAATATGAACCGGCGCGACTTCGCCCGTCGCATCATTGCCTTGAGATTTCACGCCCTGTCGACCCTTTTCATGAACAGGCTGAGCTCAGCCGGATCCATATGCACCACATGCTTGTCTTCGGGATAGGCGAGACTGTTGACGTCGGCAACGTACTCCGAGAACGCGGCGATGCGCTCGGCCTGCAAACGATCATATTCGGCGGCGAAATTGCGATAGACCTTGGAATGGCGAGGCATGTGGCCCCGGTTCTGGCCGAGGATGTCGTCGGCGAACAGATATTGCGCATCGCAACCGGTGCCCGCTCCCATCGACAGCATGATCAACGATGTCCGTTCAGAGATCGCCTTGGCCACCTCGACCGGTACGACCTCGATCTCGGCGCCGATGGCGCCGACAGTTTCCAGCTGCTTCACCGCCGCGAAGACCTCCATGGCGGTGTCGGCGGTCTTGCCGACCGCCTTGAAGCCGCCGGTCCAGGTGGCCCGTGACGGGATCAGCCCGACATGGCCGATCACCGGGATATTGTCATCGGCCATCCGCTTGATCGTGGCGTAGCCGGCGCTGCAATAGACCGCGTCGGCGCCGGCCTTGTAGAGCAGGAAAGCCCAGCGCACGAAATCGTCCGCCGTGCCGATCTCGTAGAAATTGTCGCCCGGCATGGTGAACAGGCTGGGTGCGGCGTCCCGGTATTGCGGGTTGAGCACCAGTTCGGGCGGCACCGAGACGATGTCGACCCCCGCGCGCTCGGCGGCCTCGGCCTCGTCCATCGTCAGCACGCGCAGCATGGTCAGCTGTCGCTTGCCCTTCATGGCGCGCAAATCCGCCACCGTTGGTCTTTTTCGGCTCATCAAATGGGTTCCCTCAGTTGCATTCGGCGGCAGGTCAGCCGATCTGGATCATCACTTTGCCAGCCTCGACCTTCACCGGATAGGTGGCGAGATTGACGCATACCGGTGCGCCTCGGGCCACACCCGTCTTGTAGTTGAAGCGGCCATTGTGCTTGGGGCATTCGATGATGTCGTCCATCACCAGCCCATCGGCCAGATGCGCCTTCTCATGCGTGCAGTATCCGTCGGTTGCGAAGTACTCGTCATCGGGACTGCGATAGATGGCGAAGGTACGGCCGCCATGATCGAAGCGGATGACATCCTCTTCCTCGACATCGTCGACGCCACACGCTTCAACCCAGTCGGCCATCTGCTTCTCCCCTATTCCGCCGCCGCCGGAACGGTCAGCGCATGGAACTCGTCCCGGTACGGCCTGGCCGTCGGCGGCAATTCACGCTTGAGGAAATAGTCCTCGTACTGAAGCTGCTTCAGCAGCACCGGCCAGACCTCGCGGTAGGCATGCCACATCGAAGGGTTCGGCGCGGGCAGATCATGCTTGATCAATTCATGCAGCCTCGGCAGCGCGTGATACGGCACCATCGGGAACATGTGATGTTCGACATGGTAGTTCATGTTCCAGTAGATGAAGCGGCTGATCGGGTTCATGTAGACGGTGCGCGTGTTCAGCCGGTGGTCGGTGACATTATCGGCGAGGCCGATATGCTGCAGCAGGCCGGTCAGCACCATGTGCCAGCTGCCGTAGAGGCGCGGCAGGCCGATCAGCACCAGCGGCAGGAACGACCACAGATAGAGCGCCAGCACGATCGCCGCGACATAGATGGCGACATGCCAACGCGCGGCGGTGACCACCTTGTGAAGCTCCATCTCGGGGATAAAGCTTTTCTCGTCGGGCGAGATGCTGCCGAACGCATTGCGCACCAGCGTCGGCAGCGAATAGCGGAAATCGAGAATGCCGGTGAAGGCGAGTGCGGCGCGCAGCAGGTCCGGCGGACGCATCACCGCGATCTCGGCGTCGCGGCCGACGATGATCGTGTCGGTGTGATGGCGCGCATGGCTCCAGCGCCAGGTCACCGGGTTGCGCATCAGCATAAAGCTGGCGATCTGGTAGACGGCATCGTTCATCCAGCGCGTGCGGAAAGCGGTGCCGTGGCCGCACTCGTGCCAGCGCGAGTCGCTGGACGAGCCGTAGAGCACGCCATAGACGAGCAGGAACGGCACCACCCACCACGTGCCCCAGAACCAGGCGATCCCGGCGGCAGAGCCCAATATGGCAACGATCCAGATGATCGTGTCGCGGATCGCCGGCCCGTCCGAGCGTTGCATCAGCTCTTTCATCGCCTTGCGCGGCACATCGGTGTGATACCACTCGGCCGAGGCCAGCCCGGTCTCGATCGCGGTGCGCGTGCTTTCCCCGACCAGGCTGTAGTCGCGCTTTTTCGCCATCACATCGACCTCCGATTTCCGGCCCGCCAGCCGGAGCATTCGTTTCGCATCATGCCCTGTCCGCCAATCCCGGAAAATTGCCCGACGGCGCAGGATAATCCTGTTGCGGTTGCCTGGCGATCGAAGCGATCCTCTCTTCCGTCGCGGCGATCTCGCCGGCACCGTCGAGCACTCGGAACATCGCGTCGTAGGAACGGCTTTCGCCATGCTCCAGCCAGATCATTTCGCCGCGCTCACGTGCGGCGAGATTGCCGAGCACATGGTGCGTCGAGGGCTCGATGCCCAACGCATACTGCCCCGCCTGGAAATTCTGCCATTGATAGGCGCAAGGCAGCTGGTCCTTGCGCGTGATCACTTCCAGGCCAAGCCCTATGCCGTCATTGACCACCGCCACCGGCACCTCGCCATTGGCGTCCGCCGCCATCTCGTGCTGCCAGACCTGCTCGCTGAAGCCCAGTCGCGGCGCCGGCACGGTGCGGTAACCGACCTTCTGCGCCTCGTAGCGTTCGCCTGCATGGCCAGCCCAGACGACGTCGCGGATCGGCGCCAGATAGCGCGAACCCTCGTCGAGCAAGGGGTGGCTGACATTGACGTGGTAAAAATACATATGCGGCGTGCGATTGAAGCCATGGTTGACGACGCGGTCCGACAGCCGGATCTCGTTGCCGCCGACATCGGCCTCGATACGCCGGATCAGATGCAAATCCTCGCCGAACACCGCCGATTGCTGAACGATGCCTTCGGCCCAAAGCACGCAGCGGTCGCCATCCCAGGCCTCGCCATAACCGGTCAGCCGCGCTGGAATGGTGCCCACGCGGCCATGCAGCGAATGGATCACGGTCTTCTTGCCCGGGTAGTTGTAGCTATCGGCAGGCACCTCTTCGCGGCCCAATATGTGGTCGAGGCCGCAGGTGACAAGCAGGCCTGAAAACGAGCGCGCCCAGGCGAGCCCGCCCTCCCCCTCGTAATCGTGCAGGCCGGGATGACGAAAGCCGCTTGGCGAATGCCAGCCGATCGCCTGTCCCCTATAGTCGCAGTCGGCGATGTCGAGCGCCCGGTCGACCAGCGCGGTGAAGCGCAGGCCTGAGCCGGTGCGGAACTCCAGCATGCGAATGCCGCGTTCCACACCGTCGCCAAGCGTCATCAGCCGCACGCCGGCAAATTGCGACAGCATGCCCGAACGTTCCGACACCTGCCGGCGCGAAAGCGTCTTGCCATAGAGTTCTACCATGTGACGGCCAACTTCTTCACTTCGCTCTCGTCTCTTTCAGCAGGGCCGACATGTCGGCGCCGGTGATAATGCTTTCCACGGTCAGGAGATCGGTATCGGCAACCGTCTGCTCGGCAACGATCTCGCCGCGGCGCATGACGATGATGCGGTCGGCTACCTGGAACACGTGATGGATGTTGTGGGTGATCAAGAGCACCGAATGGCCGGCGTCACGCACCTCCTTGACGAAGCGCAGCACGCCGTGGGTTTCCTCGACGCCGAGATTGTTGGTCGGTTCGTCGAGGATGATGACCTTGGCGGCGAACTGCATAGCGCGAGAAATCGCAATCGACTGCCGCTCGCCGCCCGACAGCGTTAAGACCAGCGCATCGGCGTCGAGTTTCTTCGAGATGCCGACGCGCCTCAACAGCGCCGACGCCGCGTCGCGCAATTTGGCGAAATCGAGCGGCGCGAACACGCCCAGCCATTTCAGCTTGACCGGTTCGCGCCCAAGGAAAAGATTGCGCGCAATGCTGAGATCCGGCGCCAGAGACGTATCCTGGTGGATGGTCTCGATGCCGAGGTCCATCGCATCGCGCGTCGAGCGGATCGAGACCTTTTCGCCGCGCACATAGATGTCGCCCCGATCGGCTGGAAACACGCCCGAGATCGCCTTGATCAGCGTCGATTTGCCGGCGCCATTGTCTCCGAGCAAGGCCACCACCTCGCCTTCGTTGAGGGCAAAGGACGCATTCTTCAGCGCCCGAACGCTGCCGAAGGATTTTTGCAGATTCTGCAGCCGAAGCACTTCCATCGTCAGCCCCTTGCGGCGTTCTTCTGCAGCAAAGCGTGCAGGATGAGCATGGCGAGGATGATGAGGCCCACGAAGATGTTGTAGGCGAGGCCCGGCACGCCGATCAGCACGATGCCGTTGCGGATCGCGCGCAGCATCAGCGCACCGACGATGGTGCCGAGGATCGTGCCGCGTCCGCCGGTCAGCGCCGTGCCGCCGACCACCACCATGGCGATCACTTCGAGCTCGTAGCCGGTGCCGGCCACCGGTGAGGCGGCCGAGATGCGGAAGGCGCTGATCATGCCGGCCAGTCCCGCAAGGACCGAAGTCAGGATGAACAGCCACACCTTGACGGCGTCCGCCGGCACGCCGCGCGCCACCGCCGCGTTCCGGTTGGAGCCGATGGCGCTGATCCAGTTGCCGAGCTTGGCATAGCGCAGCACGTAGATCGCCAGCAGCGAGAGACCGATGAACCACCACAGCGAGGTGTAGAACCGGAACGACCCGACATTGAAGCTGCCGGCCAGCAGCGTGACGAAAAAGCCTGGCTGGTCCCAGGATTTCAGCGGAAAGCCCTGCGTGATGTAGAGCGCCGCCCCGCGCACCACGAGCAGCATCGACAGCGTGACCAGGAAGGAGGAGATGCCGATCTTGGTGACGATCAACCCGTTGATCGCGCCGATGGCGACGCACAGCAGAAGCCCGGCCAGAAGCGCGATGCCGATATCGACGCCTCCGTTCTGCACCAGAAGCATGACGACGACCGGCGCCAGCCCGAACACGGCACCAACCGACAGGTCGAATTCGCCCGCCGTCAGAAGCAGCGTCATGCCGAGCGCGATGATGCCGAGCTCAGGCAGGAACGCCATCATGTTGGAGATGTTGAGCGGCGACAGGAAATTGGCATCGGCGATGGCGAACACCGCGAGCAGGACAATGAGGATGATGAGCGAGGAGAATTGCGGCGAGCGCATAAGGCTCGATCTGCGTTTCCCGACAGGCATTTCGTCTTCTGCGGCGATCATCATGACTGCTTGAACCATGCTTTGAAATGGTGCCCGCGGCCTGCGCCGCGGGCACCGGTTTTCACTTCGTGTCGTAGAGTTTCAGGATCGGTTCGACGCTCGAGGCGTCGTAGAGGCTGAAAGTATGGATGTCGTAGCCGATCGGTTCGCCCGACGCGGCGAGCCCGAGCAGCGCCACCGGCATGAAGCCCTGCGCAGACGGAAACTGCCAGGCGGCCGCGTTGACGAAGCCGGATTTGACGGCCTCGGCGGTTTCCTTCGAATTGCCCCAGCCGACGACCGGGATCTTGCCGGCCGGCACACCTGCGCCGTCGAACGCCCGTTTGACGCTGGCCGCCACGGAATCGCCGAGCGCGATGATCGCCGGCGGATTGTTGGCCACCATATAGTCGGTCATCTTGGCAATGATGCCGGCCGGGTCGGTGCCGCAATCGACCACATCATATTTGATCCCCAACGGATCGAAGACGCTGGCGATGCCTTCGGTCTCCAGCTGCTGATAGCTGGCGCCGGGCACTTCCACCGGCAGGAACACCTTGTCGCCCTGCTTCACCATCTTGCGGTCGACGAGATACTTGGCCCAGATGACGCCCGCCTCCTTGAGATCGGCGCCGACATAGGCCTGCCGTCCGGTCGCCGGATCGTCTGTGTTGAAGAACACGATCGGGATCCCGGCCGCCTTGGCAGCCTTCACTTCCTCGGTCCACAAGCCCGGCTGGGCCGAGGTGGTGGCGATGCCGTCGGGCTTGGCCGCAAGCGCGGAATTGAACGCCTCCTTCTGCGCCGCCATGTCGCCGCCGCTGAAGGAGATCTTGCAGGTCACCTTGAGCTGGTCGCAGGCTTTGGTCGCGCCGGCATTCCAGTCGAGCCAGAACGCATCCGAGGGACCGCCATGCGACAGCAGGTAAAACGTCTTCTGGCCATCCTGCGCCATTGCCGGCGAGCCTAGCGCGACGCTGGCGAGCAGCGTTGCGGCAGCCGCCAGTTTCAATGCGAACTTCAACATTCTTTCCTCCCTTGCTTTTGGGCCGCGCCGCCGCGAACCGACAGCGCGCAGTGACCGTCACAGACCGTTGGCGCGGAACTTCCCATCGAGGAATTTCTTGGCGCGCGGCACGTCGTCTTCCGAGAGATGCTCGATGATCACAGGAATGTTCGGATGCTTTTCCGCCAGCCGCAGGAGGTAGAGATCGTAGTTCAGCGAACCGAGGCCCGGTGCCGGCAGCTCGATCTCGCCGACGCCACGGAAGGTGTGGCTCTCCAGCGCGTCCTCGTCGCCGATATCGGCGTGCTTCTCGGACTTGTCGCCGCCCGAACGCTTGACGTCCTTGGCGTGAGCTATTCTGATCTTGTCGGTCAGCGTGTCGAACACCTGGTTCAGGATCTGGTCCATCCTGTCGATGTTATGCGTCTCGAAATAATTGGTCGGGTCCATCAGCAGACCAAGGCCGGGATGGTCGACCTGCGCGAACATCTTCACCGTCTCCTCGACCGAGCCGACGACGTTGTTGACGTAGGTTTCGAGCAGGAAGACCGCGCCGTGGTCATAGGCCGTCTGGGCGAGCTCGGCGACCACCTTGCGGCACTCCTCGAACCCTTCCTCGGTCTTGTTCTTGGGGTGATGCACCCAGTCGGATTCGGTGTTGTAGGTGCCGGTTTCCGAGATCACATACGGGCTGCCGAAATGGCGGGCGTTGCGGATGATCTCCTTGAGATAGCCGACACGCTTGTCGCGCTCGGCCTTGTCGGGATGGATGATGTTTGTGTAGCCGGAAATGCAGCACACCGGCAGGTGATGATCGCGGAAGACGTCGCGCACCTTCTTGGCCTTGTCCTTGGTGATCTGCCCCGCCGACAGGTCGACGTCCTTGAAATGCAGGTCGAGCTGCACCGTGTTGAAATCGAGCCCGCGGATCTTCTTCGCCGTCTCTTCGAGGCCGTACGGGAAATAGCCCGTGAAAATACCTGCCTGCATCATGGTGTGAATTCCTCCCTGTAAGCGATTCAGTTGTCTGGTGTTTCAGTTGCGGTGATCAGATAGCGATTTCGGAAAGCTTGACAGTGCGGCCCTCGTCGATCGAGCGATACCCCGCCTCGACCAGCGCCATGGTCTTGACGTTGTCGGCCACCGACAGCGCCGGCGGCGTGCCGGTCTTCACCGCATGCTGGAGCTGCTCCATCACGCCGATAAAGGCATGCGGGAACCACATCGTGTCCCAACTCGGGCTGACCCATTCGCCGCCGGTCGTCTCGGTCGAGGCATAGGTCAGCGTCGAGGCCGCGCCCGTCGGCCAGCCGATGGTGCCCTTCGCGACGCCCTTGGTGCCGTCGACGCGCCAGTTGATGTGCTGGTCGTCCTTGTAGCCATCCTGGCGCGGACCCGACCAGACATCCTCCAGCGACACGGCGAGCACACCGGACGGGAAGCGCAGCGTCGACACCGTGATGCCGTCCGAGTGGTCGAATGTCGTGCGCGGATCCTTGCGTGTCAGCGTGGTGATTTCGTCGGGGTCGCCGAACAGGAAGCGCAGCACGTCGAGATGATGCACGCTCATATTGGCCAGCGTCAGCCGGTCGTAATCCTCGAGGAAGCTTTGCCAGTGGGGGATGGCGTGCATGTCGATCTGGGCGAAGATGATCTCGCCCAGCGCGCCGCTGTCGATGATCTGCTTCAAGACGCGCATCGACTGGTCGTAGCGCATGTTCTGATTGACCGAGAGGATCTTGCCGGCCTTGGCCGCCTCGTCACGCAGCTTGACCGCTTCGTCGACCGACAAGGCCAACGGCTTCTGCGCCAGGATCGCCTTGATGTGCTTCTGCTTCAGCGCGTGACGGATCAGCGCCGGCTGCAGGTCGGGCGGGAAGGCAAGATCGATGATCTCGACATTCTCGTCCTCGATCAGTTTTTCGGGCGTGTCGTGGACCGTGGGGATGCTCCAGCGCGTCGCCACCTTCTCGGCGCTGGCCCTGGTGCGCGAGGCGATCGCCACCACCGGGAATCCAGCTTCCTTGTAGGCGGCGAGATGGCACTCGGCCATGATCATGCCGGCGCCGACGCAGCCGATCCTGTATTCCTTCGTGCGGACCTTCACGTCCGGCTCGAAGTCTTTGCTTGCCATCTCTTCCTCCCGAAACTCTTTCCTTGCGGCGGCCGTCATCGTGCCAACGCTCCGCCGCTCTGTTCGAAATAATGCACTCTGGCCGGCTCGCAGGATATCGCCACCATGGCATCCGGCCGGACGTCGGGCTGGCCGCGCAGCAATGCCTTTAGCCGCGCCTGCCCGGCAGCGAGCGTCACCACGGTGTAGCCGCCAAGCGGCTCGACCTCGAACACTCGCGCCGGGCGGCCCGGGCCCCCATCCGCCCACGGTCTGACCTTGATGTCTTCCGGCCTCAGGCCGATCTCCACGGCGTCGGCGGGCGCTGTCTTGTCTTCGATGCGGATCGTGCCTTCAGCCGCTTCGACACCGCCCTCGCCGCGCGCCGATCTGAGGATGTTCATCACCGGCGAGCCAAGCAGCCTTGCCACATAGGTGCTGGCCGGGCGGTCGTAAATCTCCGCCGGCGTACCGATCTGCCTGATCTTGCCGTCTTCCAGGATAGCGATGCGATCGGCGACCGACATCGCCTCTTCCTGGTCATGCGTGACATAGATCAGCGTCTTGCCGAGTTCGCGCTGGATGCGCTTCAGCTCGACGCGCGTTTCCTCGCGCAGCCTGGCGTCTAGCGCCGAGATCGGATCGTCCATCAGATAGGCATTGGGATCGCGCACCAGAGCCCGCGCGATCGCCACGCGCTGCCGCTCCCCGCCCGAAAGCTGTCCCGGCGGCTTGTGCAGGATATGGCCGATATGCAGCTTCGCCGCGACGTCCGTGACCCGCCGCTTGATCTCGACCTCAGCCACCCGGCGTTCGACCAGGGGGAAGCGGACATTTCCGAGCGCGCTCATATGCGGAAACAGCGCCAGGTTCTGGAACACCATCGCCACGTTGCGCTCGGCCGGTGACATCGCGTTGACCGGCCTGCCTCCGATCAGGATTTCTCCGAAGTCAGGTGTCTCCAGCCCAAGCACCAGGCGCAGGATGGTCGACTTGCCCGACAGCGGCGGTCCGAAGAAGCAGAAGAACTCATTGTCGTTGACGGTGAACGAGGCGTCGTCGACGGCAAGTGTGTTGCCGTAGCGTTTGGTCACGTTGCGGAAGACGATATCGGCCATCTCAACCTGCCTTCATCGCAAGGCCGGCAGCGGCGTCAAAGACGCGCACCGACGACGTAGTGGGGGCGATGACAGCGGTGTCGCCGATAGCCAGTCCGACATCATTGTCGAACACCGTTTTCACAGCCGCCTCGCCCTGGCCGAGATGAACGATGGTGCGCGCACCGATCCGTTCGACAAAGGTCACCGGCATTGCGAGGCCCTGCCCATTCTGCACCAACGTCGCCTGTTCCGGCCGGAATCCGTAAAGCACCTCGCCGCGGGCACCGCGCATGGCCGCCGCGAGTTCGCCCGGCAGCGGCGGCGTGACGCCCAACGGCCCGAGATCGACGACCAGTCCGCGATCGCTCTCCGCCAGCCTGCCCTTGAGCAGGTTCATGCCCGGTGCACCGATAAAGCGGGCGACGAAGACATTGGCTGGATCGTTGTAGACCTCGAGCGGCGTGCCGACCTGCTGCAGCACGCCATGATCCATGACCGCGATGCGGTCGGCCATGGTCATCGCCTCGAGTTGGTCGTGGGTGACGTAGACCATGGTCTGGCGGAACTGCCGCTGCAGCTGCTTCAGTTCGGTGCGCATGACGGCCCGGAAAGCGGCGTCGACATTGGAGAGCGGCTCGTCGAGCAGGAAGATCGCCGGCTCCATGATCGCCGAGCGGCCGATCGCCACCCGCTGCAATATGTTGACTGACAGCCTGTCGGCCTTGCGGTCGAGCAGCGGCGTCAGTTGCAGCATCTCGGCGATGGCGCCGACACGGCGATCGATCTCGGCTTTGGCAGCCCCTCGCATTTTTGGCCCATAGGCAAGGTTCTGGCGCACCGTCATATGCGTGAAGATGGCGTAGTTCTGGAAGACGAAGCCGACGCCGCGCCGGCCCATCGGCACACCGGCCATGTCGCGCTCGCCGAACAGGATCTTGCCGCCGGTCGGCTCTTCCATGCCGGCGATCATGTTCATCGTCGTCGACTTGCCGCAGCCCGACGGGCCGAGCAGCGCCATGAACTCGCCATCGGCAATTTCCAAATCCATGGTTTTCAGCGCGGTGAAGTCGCCGAATTTCTTGACCAGGTTTTGCAGGTGAATTGCGCTCATGCCGCCACCTCGCGTGCCCGCGCCATGCGCTTCATGGCGAACACCGCGACGATCGACAGCACGACCAAAATGGCCAGCGCGATCGCCGCCACATAGCCCCAGATCAGGTCCTGCGTGGTGAGCTTGTAGATGTAGACCGAGATGGTTTCGGTGGCGACGCCTGGACCGCCGCCGGTCATGATGTAGAGCGTGTCGAAGATCTTGAAGTTCTCTATCACCCGGATCGCCAGCGCGATGATGATGATCGTCTTCATCTTCGGCAGCACGATGGTGACGAAGCGCTGCCAGGGATTGGCGCCGAGCAGCGTCGCCGCCTTGATCTGGTCCTCCGGCACGCCGACCAGGCCGGCGAGCAGGATGAGGAACATCAGCGGCGTCCATTGCCAGATGTCGGCGATCATGACAGCGATCAGCGCCAGCGTCGGATCCGACAGCCAGGCGATGGTGACGGGAGAACCGGTCAGCGACGACAAGATGTCGTTCACCGGGCCGCCTGACTGGAACAGCATGAAGAACATGTAGCCGGCCACCGCCGGCACCACCATCATCGGCATCAGCAGGATCGAGTAGAAGACGCGCTTGCCCGGGAAATCGTCGGCAAACAGCGTCGCCAGTGCCAGGCCAAGCAGGAATTCCGCCGGCACGCAGACGATCATGACGATGGCCGTACGCTTCAGCGCGCTCCAGAAGCGCGCGTCGGCGGCGAGATCGGTGTAGTTGGCAAAGCTGTTCCACATCGACCAGGCGTTCCACCAGCCGGTGCCCGACAGAGGCGACCAGTCGGTGACGCTGATGTAGAGCTGCATCAACAGCGGGAAGGCCGAGATGAACAGCACGAGGATCTGAGCGGGCAATGTCAGCCGGAAACCCAGCCTTGCGCCCTCGTCACGCGAACCCGGCCTTGTTCCGACGGCTTTCATCTCATCCTTGGAAGTCATGACAGTCACCGCGCTCATTGCTTGAGCGCCCCGAACGTCAACCCGCGCACCAGATGGCGTTGGATGGCGATGCCCATGATGACCGGCGGCACGGCCGCGATCAGGCCAAGCGCCGCCTTGGCGCCATAGAGCTGCCCGGTCATCGAGGAGGACAGAGAGGCCATGTAGACCGGGATGGTCACCCATTCGCGTGTCGTCAGAAGCAGCGCGATCAAATAGTCCGACCAGTTGAGGATGAAGACGAAGAGCGCCGCACTGGCGAGCGGCGCGCGCATCATCGGCAGCGTGATGCGCGTGAAGACGCGCAGCCGCGAACAGCCTTCGACAAGCGCCGCCTCCTCGATCTCGCGCGGCATGTCGTCGAAGAAGGTCTTCATCAGCCAGAAGGCGAACGGCAAGGTGACGATGCCGTAGATCAGCGCCAGGCCCCACCAGCTATCGGTGAAGTTGAGGAAAGCCCACATGATCATCACCGGGATCATGACCGCCATCGGCGGAAAGATCCGGAGCTGGATCAGCGCCAGCGGCAGGTTCTGGCCGGAGCCGAAACGCGACAGCCCATAAGCCGCGGCAGTGCCCGCCGACATGGCGATCACCGTGCCGAAAACCGCCGACAGCAGCGATGCGAGGATCGGCTTCAGCGCGTTACGGTCGAGCGCGACGATCAAATTGTTGGTCGACTCGCCGAAGACGAAACGGAAATTGCTGAGCGTCGGGTTCTTCGGCCACCAGGTCAGGTCGGCGCCGGTCGCCGACCATTCGGCGATCGGCTTGAAGGCCATCGATACCATCCACAGGATCGGCACCAGCGTCACCGCCATGGCCGCGAAGATCGCGGCATAGCGGAATATCAGGAAAGGAACGGAACGCTTCATCTGGCGGCTTTGCTGGTGGCGTTGTGGGCGGAGGGGAGAAGCAAGCTCCTCCCCTCCTTCGATATGATCCAGGGAGAAGGATCAGACGATTGGATCGAGAACTGTCGGCCAGGCCTCCTTGTTGGTCTTGATGGCTTCGAGCAGTTTGTCCTCGCCGGTGCGCCGTGCGATCTTTTTCCACTCTGCCTCGGTATCGGCCATCGCCTGCTCCGATGTCTTGGCCTTGGTCAGCGCCGCCATCAGGTTCTCGTCGAGCGCATTGTGGAAGGCTGTCGCGCCGGGATAGTTGATGGTCGGCACGGTGCGGGCGACCGTCTCGCGCACGACGTCCATGTGGTAGGCATGATAGGTCTGGCGCACCAGCGGATCGGAGAAGTCCGAAAGCCGGAACGGGTCCAGATAACCGCCGGGGTTGGCGCTCATCCATGCGTAGATACGGGCCGAGCCCAGCCATTGCAGCAGGAGATAGGCGACCTCCTGGTTTTTCGACTGCGACGAGACCATGCCGGTCAGCGAGAACCACAACACGGAACGGCTGATCAGCTTGCCGCCGATCTCGCGGCCGGGCGGCAGCATCGAGCCGATCTTGCCGGTGACGGCTGAATCCTTGTTGCCGGCATTGTCGAGGAATTTCGGCAAGTTGGAGAAGGCGCAGGTCATCGCCGCACCACCCTTGGCGAAGTTGCCGTATTGCTCCGGCCAACCCCAGGAGATCGCATCCGGCGAATGATGCGCGAGCGAAGCGACATATTCATTGGTGGCGGCAATGCCTTGCTCGGAATTGATCATCGGCTTGCCGTCATCGCCAAACAGGAACTGGTTGGGCGAAGCCATCGAGACATAGCGCTGGTACCAGTTCGTGTAGCCCCAGCCCTGGTTACGCAGGTCGGTCGAGCCGAACAGGCCCTTGTCCGGTCGCTGGAAGAAGGCGGCTATGTCGCCATGCTGCTTCCAGGTCTTCGGCGGCGCCAGATCGTAGCCGTATTTGTCCTTGAAGGCCTTCTTCTCGGCTTCGTCGCCGAACAGGTCGGCGCGGTAGACCCAAGTCTGGAAGTCGCCGTCCAGCGACACGCCATAGTTCGAGCCGCGGTATTTGTTGAGCAGCGACACGCCCTTGGCGCCGTTGACATAGCCGCTGACCGGATCGTCCCATTCAGGCTTATGCTGCGCGACAAAGTCGTCGAGCTTGGCGATGCCGCCGGTTTCGGCGAGGTCGCCAAGACGGTTCCATTCGGTCGAGTAGATGTCGTAGGCCCCACCCTTGGTGGAGATGTCCTGCATCGTCTTGGTGAATTCCTGGCCGTTCGGCAAACCGACGATTTCGATCGCGATGCCGGTTTCCTTTTCCCACAGCTCCTTGATCGACGGCGCACCGGCCGGGAACGGCTGCGTGAGCTGGCCGATCGAGCCGTCGGACAGGCCGAGCACGATCTTGGCCGGCGCCTTGCCGGCGCCCTTCAGCGCCTTGGCCGCCTCGATGGCGCGGCCTTCCGGCGTATCGGCGCCATACTGGTAGCGCTCGGCCCCTTCGAAGCCCGTCGGGCCGCCGATCATGCCGGGCGCCAGCGCGTCGGCCGCATAGGCACGTCCGGGACGAATGAATTGGGGTGCGATACCAGCGGCGGCCATGATCACAGCCGCCTTTCCTCCGGATGCCAGCAGCCGGCGCCGCGAGATGCGGATCAAGTCAGACATTGAAACTCCTCCCTCAGGGCCACGTTTCCTCCACGGCCCTTATGAGGGATATTGACGGCAGCATGGCAAGGCTGTCAACATCATAAATAATCAAAACACCTCATAACGTTGCAACAAGGCAAGGAAATGCACAAAAACGGGATCCATGCGTCACGCCGAATGCCTCAATTTGAGGGCACCCGGCCCTTACCGGCCCTGCGCAGCCCTGCCGGACGATTTGATTTAGCGCGGCGGCTTGCACATCGGCCAAGGGCGGATACATCATTTCCCATCAGAATCGCCGATGGCGGGGAAGCCGTCACCAGCCGATCTGACGCATGCAGGAGATGAAAGACGGTGCGTTCCACCCTGACTGACATAGCCCGGGAGGCCGGCGTCTCGGCCGCCACCGTCGACCGCGTGCTCAACAACCGACCCGGCGTACGGGCGCGCACACGGGAAATCGTGCTCGAAATGGCGCAGCGCCTCGGCTACATCGCCGAAGGCCCGAACGGCGCGCCGCCACGACCCTCGCCCGGCGAGGTCATCCGGCTCGACTTCGCCCTGCCGGCCGGCACCAATTCCTTCATCAAGATGCTGCACCGCCAGATCGAGGCACAGGCTCTGGCGCGGCCCGACCTCGATGTCCATATCGCCACCATCGAGGGCTTCAATCCTGACCGGCTTGCTCGCCTGTTGCAGGATCTGCGCGGACAGACGCAAGGCGTCGGCGTCATCGCGCTCGACCATCCGACGGTGCGCGAAGCAATCCGCTCCCTGTCGGCCAACGACATCAAGGTGGTGACCATCGCCTCCGACATCCTGCATGTACCCAGGGTCGCCTATATCGGCATCGACAACCGCGCCGCCGGGCGGCTGGCCGGCTATCTGCTCAACCGCTTCATGGGATCGGGGCGTCCGGGCAAGGTGGCGCTGTTCGCCGGCTCGCTGTCTTATCGCGGCCACGAGGAACGCGAGATGGGGTTCCGCCACGTATTGACCGAGGAATCACCCAATCTGCAGATCGTCGAGATGCGCGAAATGCTCGACGACCGCGAGAAGGCCTATTCGGAGGCATCGGCCCTGCTGGAGCGGCACCCCGACCTTGCCGCGATCTACAATGTCGGCGCCGGCAACACCGGCATCGCCCGCGCGCTCAAGGAGCGCGGCCGCGCCCAATCCATGGTCTTCCTCGGCCACGAAGTGACGGACGGCACCAAGGACCTTCTGCTCGACGGCACGCTCGACGCGGTGATCGACCAGAACCCGCGCGTCGAGGCCCGCGAAGCGCTCAACACCCTGATCCATGCGGTCCGGGGGCTGCCCTACGAATTGCACCAGCCAAGGCTGCAGGTGGTCTTCAAGGAGAACATTCCGGAGATTTGACCTGTACGAGGCGGCGCCGCAAAGCGCCGCCCGCTCGATCTTTCCGGGCCTATTGGACGGCAGCGACTTCAGCCGCGGCGCCATCGACAAAGCTCTTGTCGACCCATTTGCCATAGTCGATCGAGCCCTTCAGGAGCCCGGCGCTGGCCATGAATTTCTCCTCGCCCTGCAAGGCGGCGATCGCGTCGTCCGTGAGTTTCGGATCCTGATGGAACACCCCGTCGGCATAGGTCTTGCGGACGGATTTTTCCGACGACTTGGTCGCCTCGACAAAGGTCTTGATCGTCTGGTCCGGATGGGCGTCGGCCCAGCGCGAAATCTCGATATCGACCTTCAGCAGCCGCTTGACCAGATCGGGATATTTCGCCGCGAAGGCGCCGTTGACCGAGATGACGTTGGGCACGTTCCATTCCGGATGGGTGCTGGTGTCGAACAGGACGCGCGCCTCGCCGGTGTCGACCAGCTTGGCCGCCGTCGAATCGGTCTCGACAATGGCGTCGATATCGCCGCGCAGCAGCGCCGGGCCGGATGCCTCGAAAGGCAGGTTCAGACCTTCGACATCATTGGTGGTCAGGCCGACGCTGTTCAGCGCCTTGCTGAAATTCGAATGCCGCACCGTGCCGGTCAAATAGGCGACCTTCTTACCCTTGAGATCCTGCAGTGTCCTCAGCGGCGAGTCGGTCTTGACGACGATGTAGGAACCGCCGGCCTTCACATAGCTCGACAGGCCGATCAGCTTGACGTCGGCGCCGGACGCAGCAACCCGCAGCGCTGGATTGTTGCCGGTATAGGTGAATTCGATCGCGCCGGTGGCCAACGCTGTCGTCGCCTCCGAACCGCCATTGAAAGTCACCAGTTCGACCTTGATGCCGTCCTTGGCGAATTCCTTCTCCCACCAGCCGTCCTTCTGGGCGAGGATGAATTTGAGATGCCCCGGCGCGGTACTGCCGATGCGGATGATTTCCGGCTTGTCCTGGGCGAAGGCAGGCATGCCGCCAAGGCCGATGACGACGGCAATGGCGCCCTTCAGGAGCAGTCGGCGAAGTGCATCGAATGGAATGCTGGGCATGGGAAAATCCTTCCTGATTGGAATGAATGGACGGCTCAGATGAGCGAGGTCTCGGACTGGCCTTTCCAGGCTGTCGCCCAGCGCTCGAACCAGACAAGCAGGTAGTTGACGGTCAGGCCGATGACGGTCAGCGTCAGGATGCCGGCATACATGTCGGCCGTTTCCATCATCAGCTGCGAGTTCTGGATGAGGAAACCGAGGCCGGATTTGGCCGCCAGCATCTCGGCGCCAATGACCGCGAACAGCGAGGATTTCACCGCCAGCCGCGCGCCGGCGACGATCGAGGGAATGCTGGCCGGCAGGATGACTTTCCGGAACAGATCGAAGTCGGACGTGCCCATCGAGCGCGCCGCCTTGATCAGCAGCGGATCCACCGACTTGACGCCGCTGATCGTGTTGACGAGGAGAAAGAAAACCGAGGAGTAGAAGGTGATCGCCACCTTCGATTCCTCACCAATGCCGAGCAAAAGGATGAACACCGGCAGCAGTGCGAATTGCGATGTGTTGCGCAGCGTCTGCACCAGAAGGTCGGAAACCTTCTCGAACAGCCAATAGCGCCCCATCAACAGACCGAGCGGGATGGCCACCACCACGCCGAGTGCGAAGCCGATCGCAGCGCGCTGCAGGCTTATGCCGATATGCTCGATCAGCACGCCCGAGGCGAGCAGCGCCCACCAGGCGACCAGCACCTCGCTCAGCGGCGGAAAGAAGATCCGGTTCAGCCAGCCGAGCCGGGGCGCGATCTCCCACAGCAGGAAGAACAGGCCGAGCAGCGGCAAGCCATAGAGGAACGTGCCGTGGCTCGCTTTCTTGCTCCGGTTCTTGGCGCTGGCCTTGATGGCCGGGACCCTAGCGACGGCGACCGTTTCGCCAGCGCCGGCAAACAGGTGGAGCGCTCCAGCGGAGCCAAACTTCTCGGTCAGATAGGCCATTGGTCCAGCTCCTCAGTGACTGAAGGCTGGTGACAGGGTCCAGTCCTTCTGCGCCTTGTTGACCTCGTCGCGCAGCACGTCCCAGACGCGGGCGCGATAGGCGTTGAATTCGGCGCTGGCGCGGATGTCGCCGTCGCGCGGCCGTGGCAGGTCGATATCGATGATCTCCTTCACCGCGCCCGGCCGCGCCGTCATCACCACCACGCGATCGGCGAGGAAGATCGCCTCGTCGATCGAGTGGGTGACGAAAATGACAGTCGTGTTGATCTTGCCCCAGATCCGCAGCAGCTCGCCTTGCAGCAGTTCACGCGTCTGCTGGTCGAGCGCCGCGAACGGCTCATCCATCAGCAGCACTTCCGGGTTGCTGGCCAGCGCACGCGCGATTGCCACACGCTGCTGCATGCCGCCGGACAGCTGGTTGGGAAAACGGTCCTCGAAACCAGCAAGGCCGAACAGCGCCAACAGATGGCGGGCTGTGGCGGTACGCTCGGCCTTGGCCACGCAGCGCACTTCCAGCGCATATTCGATGTTGGCGAGCGCCGTGCGCCAGGGAAACAACGCATATTGCTGGAAGACATAGCCGGTCTTTGGATCGGGCCTGGTGATGCGCCTGCCGTCGAGCTGGACATTGCCGCCGGTCGCCTGCGTCAGCCCGCCAATGATATCGAGCAGCACCGACTTGCCCGAGCCGCTCGGGCCGACCAGCGTGATGAACTCGCCTTTGCGGATCGAGAGATCAACGCCGTCGAGCACGGTGACGCGGTCGGTCGCCTCGCCATCGACGGTGACGAACTGCCCCGGCTTGAGCTGGAACGTCTTGCTGATGTCGCTGACGACGATCCGGTCCATGTTCGGGCGATCCATATCTGTCTCCGATCGGTTCACTGCGCCACGCGGATGCGGTGCGTCGGGTCGAATTCCGAGCCGCCCGCCTTGCCGCGCTTCCAGCCAAGCGCGCGGGCATAGGAGCCGAACAGCCGTCGGGCGTCGGCCTGAGCTTCCGTGATGCCGGTCGGCCCTTCGGCGAACTCGGCCACATAAAGCGCGTCGGTCGGGCAGTAGATCTCGCAGAGAAAGCAGGTCTGGCAGTCCTCCTGGCGAGCGATCACCGGCACGCCATTGTCGGTCGCGTCGAAGACGTTGGCCGGGCACACCTTGACGCAGATGTCGCATTCGACGCAGCGCGTGGCCGAGACGATCTCGATCATGACGCCAGCTCCGCCAGCCGCTCAGGCGCACCTGCGATGCGGAACTCATCCACACCGGTGATGACCAGCCGGTGCGCGAAGGCCGGGCTCTTGCCCGGTAGGTCGGTGCGGCGATGCATGCCGCGGCTCTCGGTGCGGTGCAGCGCTGCGGCCACGGACCAGCGCCCGGCAGCGGCGATCGATGCCGCCTCGCGCGTGCGGACCCGATCCAGCCCCTCGCCTTGCAGATGGTCGCGCACGTCGCGCCAGACACTCTCCAGCCGCTCGCCGCTTTTCTCCAGGCCCTCGCCGGTGCGGAAGAAATTCTTGCCGAGCGGCGTCACTTCGCTACGCACCACCTCGATAACTTCGCTCGCCGAGATGTCGGCACTCGCCGACGATGCCGGACGCAACCCGGCTTGGCCGAGCGACTGCACCGCACTGCGGAACGCCTTGCCGGTGCGGCGCTTGGCATGGGTCGAGGCGCCCTTGCCGGCCCACCAGCCGCTGGCCAGCGCCCAGGATGAATTGACGGCGCCGCCGCCCGACACGGCCCCGGTCATCATCTCGCGGCTGGCGGCATCACCGGCGACGTAGAGGCCGGGCACGCCGGTGGCGCAATCGTCGGAGACGATGTCGATGCCGCCGGTGCCGCGCACCGTGCCTTCGGCGCGCAAGGTGATGCGGAACAACTCGCTGAACGGGTCGATGCCGACGCGGTCATAGGGCACGAAGCAATTCGGCTGGCCCTGGCGCAGCCAGCCTTGCAGCGCCGGTTCGGCCTGATCGAGCCGCGCATAGACCGGGCCGTCGATCAGCGCGCGCGCCACTTCCTCCTCGCGGTCGCCGATGCCGTTACGCAACGGCTCGCCGGTCGGTCCGACGATCGGCGAGCCATCTTCGCGATGGAACGAGGCCCAGCGGAACGGCAGGCCCTTGTTCAGCGATGAGCCATAGGGCGCCAGCGTGTATTTGCCGGTGAACTCCATGCCCGACAGGCTGGCGCCGGCTTCGGCCGCCATCAGATAGCCGTCGCCAGTCAGCCCGGTGGCGCCGAGGATGCGTTCGCGAAAGGCGCAGCCGCCGGTCGCCAGCACCACGGCGTTGGCGTCGACGCGCCAGTCCTGGCCGATCTGTCTCGCAACACCGGCGGCGCCGACAATGGCATCGCCGTCGGACAGAAGTTCGAGCGCCGGATGATGGTCGAGCACGGTGACGCCGGCCAAAAGCACCCGGCGGCGCATGAAGCGCATGTAGTCCGGGCCGCGCAGATTGGCGATGTAGAGCCGTCCGTCATCCTCGCTCGGAAAGGGATAGCCCCATTCGGACAGCCTGAGCAGGTTGCGGTAGGCGGTGTCGACGCAGCGCAGCATCCAGCGCGGGTCGGCGAGTTCGCCGGTGCGCTGCCAGCGTCGTTCGACCACGGCGTGCCTGTTGTCACCCGGCGGCACGCACCAGGTGCCGGTGTTGGACGGCGCGGTGGCGCCGCTGGTGCCGAGATAGCCCTTGTCGGCCAGCATCACCTTGGCGCCGCCCTCGGCCGCCGCGACTGCCGCCCAGGCGGCCGACGGGCCGCCGCCCAGCACCAGCACGTCTGCCTGGAGCAGCAAGCTGTCGGAAGCGGATTTTTGCGGCTTGTGCATGGACACCTGGCGAATGCGTCGAGGCCGGCGCTAGGCCGCGCGCGCCGCGCTGGAAGACCAGACCGGCTCGTTGCCGGCACTCCATTTGATGTTGCAGCCGATCGACGGCACTTGGCTGGCAATGGGCCTGCCGCCCTCCAACACCGTGTCGACCGCCGCTCGCAGATCGGCACCCGTCACCGGCTTGCCGTTGCCCGGCCGCGCCTCGTCGAACTGGCCGTGATAGGCGAGCCGCCGGTCGGTATCAAACAGGAAGAAGTCGGGCGTGCAGGCCGCGCCATAGGCTTTCGCCGTCTGCTGCGACGCATCCTTGAGATAGGGGAAGGAATAGCCAAATTTTTCGGCCTCTTCGCCGATACGGGCAAGCGTTTCTTCCGGATGCGCTTCGTGGTCGTTGGCGTTGATCGCCACCACTTGCAGCCCCTTGCCCGCATAATCCCTGGCGAAAGCGGCAAGCTGCTCGCGGATCAGCACGACGAACGGGCAACGGTTGGAAATGAAGGCGACGAGCAGGGCCGGCTTGGCGTCGAAATCGGCGAGGCGGTGCAGCACGCCTTGCGCGTCGGGCAACAGGAAATCGGCCGCCCTGGTGCCGAGGTCGATCGGATTGGACTCTGTCTTCGGCATCGATGCGCTCCCTTGTGCAACCATTTTCACAGGCCAAGGTGCGAGCGCCCTGAACGTCCGCAGTTAGTCTATGAATTTAGTATAATTATAGGCTGGATAGCGCATTCGCGGTCAACCGCGCGGCTTAGAATATCGTGCCAATGTTTCAGGCCGAGCCGCCAAGTTTGTTCGGGCGGAAGCCGATCCGGAGAAATCCGGACGGACAGGATTTATCAAGCTCAACTGGTTCGCCGACGAATTGGTACTGCCCAGCCGAACCGCCTTGCGATTTTACGGCGTCATTCCCCTTCCGGATAAAGCGCCTTCGCCAGATCGCGGATCGCATCTGATGTGCGCGGCCCGAAGCCGATCATGTAGGCGCCGTCAAGCACGACCAGCGCCTTGTTGGCCGCCGCCGGCGTTGCCGCCAGCGCGCGGTTGCCGAACACCTGCTCGGGCGTCGGCCCGCTCTTGCCGTCGCTCATCATCAGGATGACGTCAGGCGCCATCTCGATCAGCTTTTCCTCCGATGCCGCCCTGTAGCCATGCACGACATCCATCGGGTTGAGGCCGCCGGCATAGCGAATGATGGCGTCGGCAGAGGTGCCGGCGCCGGCAGCGCTCAGCTTCACGAGGCCATGGAAGAACACCACCTTCTTGCGCCGCTCCGGCGGGATTTTTGCTGCCAGATCGGCTGCCGTCTGAAAGGCGGTGAGCACCTCGGCGGAAACCACCTTGCCCTTGTCCTCGAGCCTAAGGCTGGCGGCGATCAGGGTGATCTTCCGCTCGATGCCTTGCGGGCTGTTGTCCTGCGGGACGAAGACGATCGGGATCGCCAGTGATTTTAGCACCTCGACCGCCTCCGGCGGTCCGCTGTCCTCGGCCGCCAGGATCAGGTCGGGACGCAGGCTGGCCAGCCCCTCGACCGAAAGCTGGCGGCGGTAGCCGACATTGGGTTTTTGCGCGACTTCAGGCGGATATTTGCTGCCGCGATCGACGGAGATGATCCGCTCGCCGGCGCCCAGCGCGTGGACGATCTCGGTGACGTCGGAGCCGAGCGTCACGATTCGGGTCGCCGCGCCCGGCACGACGGTTCGCCCCAGCGCGTCGACAACGCCCTCGGCGGCCAGCGCCTGGAAACCACAGGAAGGCGCCAGCACCGACAGCGCCAGAAGCAGCACCGCCGCGATCCTGCCAGGTTGCGACCAGTGGGTCGTCTTGCCTTCGCCTAAACTGCCGACCATGCCGCTGTTCCCGTGCCAGATGCTTCTCGATGATGGTCGGCTATAAATTTAAAGTTGACTTGTGTCATCATGTTTTAATATGTGACCCCTGCCCCGGCCCGCCTGGTCGAGGGATTCTCGATCATGCCAGCCAAGGCCCTTCAGCCACCGCCAGCAGTTTTGCTTTTGCTTGGGGGCTGCATGACGATGACAACGACAACAAACACGACCTTGATGGCGAGCACCGCGCTCGCCTTCGTGCTCGGCCTCTGCGCCGTGCCTCTTGCCAGCGCGCAGGAACAGGACCAGGAGAAAAAGGCCGCCGCCAAGGCCGGCCGCCTGGCGCCGGCCAGTGCCGCGCAGAATCAGCCGGCGACGATGCTCGACGTGATCACCATCTCGGCGACGATGATCAAAACGGCGGTGATCGAATCGATGGCCGCCATCAGCGCCGTCGATCAGGACGAACTCGACCGCATTCAGCCCGACACAGCGGCCGACATCTTCCGCACCACGCCCGGCGTCGCTGCCTCGATGAATGGCGACGATCCCGCAACCGCCATCAACATTCGCGGCCTGGAGCAATATGGCCGCGTCGTCGTGACGCTCGACGGCGCCCGTCAGGACTATTGGCGCGTCGGTCATGGCTCTGGCTCGTTCTATGTCGAACCGGACCTGATCAAGGAAGCCACCGTCATTCGTGGCCCGGTGTCGAATGCCTATGGGTCAGGCGGCATCGGCGGCGTCGTCTCCTTCGAGACCAAGGACGCCGGCGATTTCCTCAAGAAGGACGAGCGCTGGGCGCTGAGCGAGAAGCTCGGCTACGAGGACAATGGCGACGGCTTCACCACCAGCACCACCGGTGCCTACCGCTTCAGCGACGATGCCGACATCATCGGCAACCTCATCTACCGCGACCGCGACAGCTACACCGACGGCAATGGCGAGACCGTGCCATGGACCGGCGAGCGGGTGACCAGCGGCTATCTGAAGACGACGCTGCGGCCGGCCGATGACCATGAGCTGAAGCTCGGCGCCATCCTGCAGCGCTACAACGACCAGATCACCGGATCCAGCGGCTCGACCTCGCCGACGCTGAGCCGCTACGACACCAACACCACCAACCAGACCTACACCGCCGCCTACACCTGGAAGCCAGACGACAACGAGCTGATCGACTTCAGCGCCAATGCCTACCACAACCGCACCCGCACCGAGCAGACGCAGGTCGCGCCTGCCTCAGGGATCGGCAATTTCCGTTTTTACGATGTCGCCACATCCGGCTTCAACGTGAAGAACTCCTCACGTTTCGACGCCTGGGGACTAGCACATACGCTGACCTACGGACTCGATTACTACTATCTCGAGGCCTCCTCGGAAGCGGCGCATTTCGGCGCTGGCGAACAGCAGGGCTATGGCGGCTTCCTGCAGTGGCAGGGCGATTACGAGGACTGGCTGCAGGTCATCACTGCGATGCGGTATGACGGCTACCAGCTCGATGGCGAAACGCGCATCCCGTCGCCGCAGGAAGCCTCGATCTCCGGCGATCGTTGGTCGCCGCGCCTCACCGTCGGCGTCACGCCATTCGATGGCTTCCAGCTCTATGGCACCTATTCCGAAGGCTATCGGGCGCCGGGCCTGCAGGATGTCTTCCGCGGCGGCGGCGCGCATGGCGGCGGCGATACATACCGGCCCAATCTTCTGCTGCAGCCCGAGACGGCGAAGAACTGGGAGGCCGGCATCAACGTCAAGTATGACGATGTTCTGACGGCGGGCGACCGGTTGCGCGCCAAGCTCAACGTCTTCCACACTGCCGTCGAGGATTACATCGACGTCGACCTGACCGTCCTGCCGCGCACCGCGATCAACATCGGCGACGCCCGGCTGAAGGGCATCGAGGCCGAGATGGTTTATGACTACAACTGGGGTTTTGTGAACCTTGCCGGCGCGTTGATCGACGCCAAGGTCGTCAGCGGCGTCTATTCCGGCCAGGCGCTGAACAACACGCCGCTCGACCGCTTCTCGGCCACCATCGGCTTCCGCATGCTGGAGGACCAGCTCACCGTCGGCGCGCAATATCTCAGCGTCGGCAAGATCACCCGCACCAGCCGCACCAATCCCAACGCCGTGCCGGTCGTCGATGACGGTTTCGATCTGGTCAACGTCTTCGCCAACTGGCGCGTCAATGACAACCTCAAGCTCGACTTCGGCGTCGATAACATCTTCAACACCGCCTACACCGACCCGCAAAGCGCATGGTCGACCTCGGCGGCAACCGAACAGGGCAAGGGCCGCACCTTCAAGGTGGCGCTCACCGGCAGGATCGGAGGCTGACAATGAGCCAAGCATCGGTGCGTGAACTGGCCTGTGAGGCACAGCTCAACCTGCGACATCTGCCCGATTACATGGACAGCATCAGCGACAGACTGCAGAGCTTCGAGGCCGATGCTTCGCATCAGGGACAGCGCATCGATTTCCGCTTTGCCTTCGGTGGCGCCTCTTTCGACATGGAACGGCTGGTGATGCGGGCCAATGCCGCCGACCGCGACGGGCTGGCCCGTATCAAGGACCTGCTGGCCACGGCCGTACAGGTCTACGCCAAGGAGGAAAATCCCGAGATCGTCTGGACCGGCGATCTCTCAGGCGAAACCAGCCTCGCTCAGTTCCGCGAGATGGTGGTGACGGATATTCGCGACCTCACCCCGCATATGCGCCGCATCCGGCTGGCCGGCGAGGATCTCAGCCGTTTCGCCAAATTCGGCGGCATGCATATCCGCATGCTGTTTCCGACCAGGGAGGTGCCCGATCCGCTGTGGCCGGTGCTCGGCGGCAATGGCTTGCCGGTCTGGCCCGCCGATGACCGGCGCCCGGTGGCGCGCGTCTACACCATCCGCGCGCTCGACGTGGAAAAGGGCATCATCGATGTCGACTTCCTGATTCATACCGGCGAGAGCGTCGGCTCCACCTGGGCCATGCAGGCAGCGCCCGGCATGAAGGTCGGCATCATGGGACCGGTCGGCCGTCCGGTGCGGCAGGCAGAATGGTATGTCTTGGGTGCCGATGAAACCGGCCTGCCGGCGCTGGCGCGGCTGCTGGAGACGCTGCCGGCCGAGACAAAAGGCGTTGCCTTCGTCGAGATCGCCAATGACGGTGAACGGCAGAAGATCGCCAACCCCACCCGCATCGAAGTGCATTGGCTGACACGGGATGGCGTGGCGGCGGGCGAGGACAGACGGCTGGCCGAGGCTGTCCGCTCGGTGGCGTGGCCGCAGGACGGTTCGGCCTTCGGCTGGTTCGCGGCGGAAGCCGCTGCCGCCAAGATCGTGCGCGAATATTGGCGCGACACGCTGGGACTTGGTCGCGATCAGACGCTGGCGGCTGCCTATTGGCGGCGTGGCTCTGCCGGATTGATGGCGGGGTGAACTCTGATGATCGGCCCGCCGTCTTTGCCGATGCCGATATCAATTTGATCACCGGAGACAAGGTTCGAAATATCGCACACCACCAGCGGCATGCGGATGTCATAAAGAAACTCGGCAACGATGGCGCCCACCGCCAGGATCGGGTCCGGCCGCTCCAGAAGAAGACCGGCCGGCGCCGTGCCTCTGCGGATCGCCTCGGCCAGCACCGAGGATGAAGACGATGAGCCGCGCCCGCTCGGCATGACCAAAATCCTGCCGGCGACATTTTGGCCGAGGCCGGGATGCGAATGGTCTGTTATGTCGCCGGTCTCGGCATCGATACCGCCCCAGAAGCTGAGGGGTTGCGAGAACACCAGCGCCTGGCCCTTGGCTTCGCCGGCCAACTGGAAGGTGCCGGTTCGTGCCACCGGTCGCGTCATGAGGCGCTCCGCACGACATGCCCGACGGCAGCGGAGCGGATGCAATCCTCCATCTCGGCAAAGGCGACGGACACGCCGATATTGCCCGGTGCATAATGCGCCCATTTGCCGGAATTGGTCATCACGACGCCGTCGAGGCGTTCCAGGATCGATGTGACATAGGTGCAGGTGTCGGCGACCGGGACCAGACCAAACGCCTCCATCCCCGCCAGCGCGCCCTCCTCCTGCAGTCGCGCCAAGGTCGCACGGCCCGTGTTGACGTAGATCGGGATGCGCCTTCCGGGTGCTGCCTCGCGCAGCAACGGCAACAGTCGCATCCACTCCTCATACGAAAAATGCGGCGTGCCGAGCGACACGGCCGCCACCGGCGCGCCATCCCGTACGCTCGATAGCCTGGCCAGCGCATGGTCGATATCGGCGCGGGTGATGCGGATCGTTTCGTCAGGCGCATGACCCTGGAACGCCTCATCGAGCGTCATCGCTTCCGGCGTGATGCCGACCGCATGGAACAGCGCCACAGCACCCGTCGTTGCAGCCGCCGCGCCCAGCGCCTTTAGCTGGTCCTCATCGCGCGGCTGCGGCAGACCGGCAATCACCGGAACGCGGTCGCCGCTCGCTTGCCCGATGAATAGCCCGACGCCGACGAAAAGGCTGTCGCTCGGCTCGCCGTCCGGAACATCCAGCTCAAATAGGATCCGGCCGCGCCGGTTCTCGCTCAGATGCAGACCCCAGGCCGGCGCGCGGCCGGTCATGGCGCAGCACAGATCGATGAAATCGCCATAGCGGTTGGTGCGCGCGCCGATCACCGAATTGGCAAAGACGATGGCGTTGGATTCGCCCCAGGCGATCTGCTCGCCGAACTCCGGCCTGAACCGCGTCTGGTAAGGTGCGCAAGTGAAGGTCGCCTGGCAGCCGAGCTCCAGATGCGCCTTCATCAGCCGCCGCGCCGGCACCTCTTCCGCTGCCGGCATCTTCACCATGCCGGGATGGATGAGGTCGAATGAGCCGACATTCAATGTCGTCGGCACCTGGACCCGGCCACCGCCTTCGACCAGCCGCTCGACGAAATCGAGCCCTGCCTTGCCGTGGTAGAGACAGCCATCGATATGGGCGCCAGTGATGTCGAGCAGACCGCGCGCCCCAACCGCATTGGAAAATGCGACGAGGATTTTCATGGCAGCGGCGGCGGACGGGCCCTGCTCGCCGTCGAGCATGGATCGGTCCTTAGCCGTCAATTCCAGCGTCATAGATGTGCTCCCGGCCCTATCTAGCCCGATGGAGGGACAGCACCCCCCTCTGCCCTGCCGGGCATCTCCCCCGCAAGGGGGGAGATTAGCCGTCATACCTGCTTTCGCAAATTTTCGACGTTGCAAAAAGGGCAGTGACGCTCAAACCGCCAATCTCCCCCCTTGCGGGGGAGATGTCCGGCAGGACAGAGGGGGGTGCGAAGGAACGCCAACAGTCCCTGCTATCGAACCGCGTCGACTAGTTTGCCGCAATCAGCACGGTGCTTTTCGGCGACCAACTGAGCATTACCTCCTGACCCTCGGCCAGTCTTTCGGCACCGGTGTTCTGCACGATGACCTTCAACGTCTGACCAGCGTGCTCGACAAAGTATGTGCTGTTGTTGCCGGCGAAAATGCGCTTGGAGACCTGCCCCTTGAGCATGTTGGCGTTGCCATCCGAAGCCCCGCCATCAATAGCAATACGGATGCGTTCGGGCCGCACCGCACAACTCGCCTTGGCACCAGCAGCAAGGCGAGCACCCGCGCCGGCGGCAATCGCCGTGCCGTCCGGCAGCCGGATGCCATCGCCCGTCGTATCGCCGCGAAAAATGTTGGCGTCGCCGAGGAAGGTGGCGGCGAATTCGCTCTTCGGCCGGTCGTAGATCTCCTCCGGTGGTCCTTCCTGCACCAGCCTGCCGTCGCGCAATATGCCGATGCGGTCGCTCATCGTCAGCGCTTCTTCCTGGTCATGGGTAACGAAAATGGTGGTGATGCCGATCTCGCGCTGGATGCGCTTGAGCTCGATCTGCATATCGACGCGCAGCGCCTTGTCGAGCGCGCCGAGCGGCTCGTCGAGCAGCAGCACGCGCGGCTTGGTGACGATGGCGCGGGCGAGCGCCACGCGCTGGCGCTGGCCGCCCGACAGCTGATGCGGCCGCCGCCCACCGAGCTTGCCGAGTTGCACCAGATCGAGCGCGCGCTGCACCTCGGTAGCGATGATCGCCCTGGCCTCGCCGCGCACCGACAGGCCGAAGGCGACATTGTCGGCGACGCTCATATTGGGAAACAGCGCATAGTTCTGAAACACCATGCCGATGCGCCGCTTTTCGACCGGCACCCGCTCAACGCTTTCGCCGCCGATGGTGATGCGGCCGGAATCGGGAAAATCGAACCCCGCGATCTGCCTGAGCAGCGTGGTCTTGCCGCTGCCCGATGGCCCGAGCAGCGCATAGAAGCCGCCATCGGCGAAATCGATAGAGACATCGTCCAGTGCCTTGTGCGCGCCGAAACTGCGCGAGACATCAGATACCTGCACGCCGGCCATTATTTCTCTCCGCCGAATTTGAAGAACCGCGCTGTCAGCAGCATCAGCGCCATCGACACGACAATGATGATGGTCGAGACCGCGTTGATCTCGGGCGTAAAACCCTTGCGGATCGCGGCGTAGATTTCGACCGGCAGCGTCGTCTGGCCCGGCGTCGCCAGGAAATAGGACACGACGAACTGATCGAACGAAACGGCAAACGCAAACAGCCCGCCGGCGATGACGCCGGGCATGATCCAGGGCAGCGTAACGCGCCTCGTCACCTGCCACTGGTTGGCGCCGAGCGAGCGCGCCGCCTCTTCCAGCTCCGGCGCGAAGGTCTGCAGCCGGGCCGAGACGACGACGATGACATAGGGCAGCGCCAGCGCGACATGGCCGAGCAGGATCGCATGCAGGCCGCGGCCGATGCCGACACCGAAGAAGAAAATCAGCATCGCCGTGCCGGTGATCAGCCACGGTATGGCGATCGGCGGAAACAGCATCGCCTGCAGGAACTTCTTGCCGCGAAATTCGTAGCCATAGAGCGCCAATGATGCAGCCGAGCCGAGCACCACGCAGATGATCGTGGTGATGACCGCGATCTCGACGCTGTTCCAGGTGGCCGCGATCAGCTGGTCGTTCTGCCACAGCGAGGCGTACCATTCGGTCGTCCATTCGAACGGCAGTTGGTAGAAGGGCGAGACATTGAACGACATCAGCGCCATGATGATGATCGGCAGATAAAGAAAGGCGAGCAGCATAAAGATGTAGAGACGGCCGAGCCATTCGAGGATGCGGGTCGTCACCATCACGCGGCCCTCCGCAGCACCGGCGACGCCACCGCCAGGATGACCAGCACCACCGCCAGCAGGATGAAGGAGAGCGCTGCACCGAGCGGCCAGTTGAACACGGCGACGAACTGGTCCTCGATGACCGTGCCGTAGAAGGTGCCGGTGCGGCCGCCGAGGATGCGCGGTTCCATGAACGAGCCGACGACCGGCACGAAGATCAGCGCCGCACCCGCGACCAATCCGGGCATCGACAGCGGGATGATCACCCGCTTCAGCACCTGCAACCGCGATGCGCCAAGCGAGCGCCCGGCCTCGATCAGCGAGTCGTCGATCGCCTGCAGCGTCAGATAACAGGTCAGCACCATGTAGGGCACATAGGAGTGCACCAGCCCGATGATGACGGCTGGATAGGAATACATCAGGTCGATGTTGATCTTGAACGGCAGCACCGCGTTGAGCGCGGTGTCGAGAATGCCGCCCTCGCGCAAAACCATCGCCCAGGAAAAGATGCGCACCAGCCCGTTCGACCAGAACGGCAGGATGACGAGCAGGAAGATCGCCTCGCGGCTGCGCCCCTTCAGCACCTTGGCGAGCACGTAAGCCGCGGGATAGCCGATGACGACGCACCACAGCGTCACTTCGAGGCCAAGCCGCAGCGAGGCCAGCAGCAGCGTCAGATAGAGGCTTTGCGAGAAGAAGGCGGCATAGTTGCCAAGCGTGAACGCCCACGGCTTTCCCGACAGCGGCAGCTCGGTCATGAACGAGAAGAAGACCATAGCGGATAGCGGCAGGAAGATCGCCACCGTCAGCCAGAGATAGGCTGGCGCCAGCAGCGGCAATGCCGATCTCAGCCCGCTTCGCGACGCTGTCGCAGCTGCCATGGTACCCTCCTCCCAGTATTGGAAGAACCAGCCGACGCGAACCGCCGGCTGGCCTGGCTGTGATCTTACTTCACGTCGACCTTAAGCTGCTGCCAGAGCGCCAGATAGGCTTCGCGCTGGGCGTCGGTGATCGGCGCCTGGAACTGGATGCGCTTGGCCACTTCGGGATCACCCATGACCTTGCGGTTGAAGGCATCCTCGGGCAGCGCTTCCACCGCCTTGGTGTTGGCGGAGACGGGAGCACCGACCTTGGTGACCCATTCGACGTAGAATTTCGGGTCGATCATGTAGTTGATGAAGGCCTCGGCGCCGGCGACGTTCTTGGCGCCGACCGGAATGGAAAACGCGTCGAGCCAGGCGACGGCGCCTTCCTGCGGCACGACCAGCGAGACCGGCAGCTTGAAATGCGTCTTGGCGCGATCGGCCGAGCCGCTCCAGTAGGTGCCGATGTCGATCTGGTTGGAGGCGACCATCTGGTTCCAGTCGTTCTCCGAGCTCCAGAAGGTCTTGATCTGCGGCATCAGCGAGGTCAGCTTCGTCTTGACCGCATCCATATCCTTGATGTCGTTGATGTTCTGGCCAGTGGCGATGGCGCCGAACTGCACCGCTTCAACGGCGTCGTCGCGAATGACGACACGGCCCTTGTGCGCGGCATCCCACATCTCGGCGATGCTCGTCGGCGGCTTGTCGAAGGATTTTTCGTTGATGGCGAGCGCCGTCAGGCCCCATACCCACGGCACGCCATAGACCTTGCCGTCGTGGACGAGCATCGGCGATCCCGCCTTGTCCTTGCTGATGTCGGCGTAGTTCGGCAGCTTGGAAACGTCGATCGGCTGGATCAGCTTGCCGTCCATCGCCTGGTCGTTGAAGGCGGCGTTGATCATGACGACGTCGTAGAGGCCGGGATTGGTCCGGATCTTGGTCAGCATTTCCTGTTCGGAATTGAAGAAATCGTTGACGACCTTGTTGCCGGTCGCCTTTTCGAAAGCCTCGACGGCCCACGGCTCGTCGGCGCCGTAGCCCTTCCAGTTGAGCACATGCACTTCGTCGGCCTTGGCGGCGAACGTGAGTGCGGAGGTAAAGACGGCGGTCGCCGTCAGCAGAGCAGTCAAGTCAGGCATGCGCATGGTTGGTTCCTCTCTGTGGGTTTGCCCGCTTCCCGGGCTTGTCAGGCTTTCCAGCTGTTATGCATTGGCCTTCTGTGTCCGGCCTGCTCCCGATGGGTCGGCGGCATGGCTCAGGAATGTCTGGATTTCGCGGTTCGTCGGCGCCGACGAGCCGCCATGGCGGGTGACCGAAATGGCCGCTGCAGCATTGGCATAGCGCGCTGCCTCGAAGGGCGGGATGCCGTGCGCCAGCGCGCTGACGAAACCGCCGATATGGGTGTCGCCGGCGCCATTGGTGTCGATGGCGCTGACGTTGAAGCCGGCAATGGTCTGCGCTGTGCCGTCGGCCAGCCTGATATGGCAACCCTTCGCGCCAGCGCGAATGATCACGCCAGCAGCCTTGGGGCAGTGGTCGGCGAGAAGTCGTGCCGCGAGTCCCTCGACATCGCCTGGGCCGGCAATCTCGGCGGCTTCCGTCGTGTTACAGCTCAGCCATGTGGTGCGGGCAAGCACCCGCGACAGGATGGGACGCGGAATGTCCGAGATGACCGGCGTCGGATCGAAGACGAAGGGAATATCTGCCGGAAGTGCCTCGATCCAATCGGTGAGCGCATCGCGGCTCTTGGGATAGCTTAGCGTGTAGCCGGAGGTGAACACCCAGTCTCCCGGCGCCACCGCGACCGGCGCCATCAGGTCGCGGCTGAGCACGCTCTCCGCCCCTGGCCACGACACGAAGGTGCGTTCGGCGTCGCTCGAAATCATGGCGACGCAGTTGCCGCTGTCCGTCAATGGCGATGGCGGCGTCAGCGTCGCGATGCCCTCGGCGGCGAAAGCGGCACGCAGGAAATCGCCATTGGGTCCGCTGCCGAGTTGGCCGCCGAACACCACCTGCATGCCGGTGCGGCTGGCCGCGACCATCATGTTGAAGCCGCCGCCGGCGACCTGGGCGAAGCTCGACGCCGTCTTTTCCATGCCGGGCGCCGGCAGGGCGTCGATGCGGTAGACATAGTCGACCACGGCACTGCCGACATGGACGAGACGGCCGCTCATTCCGCCGCGTCCTTGCCGGAACCGATTTTCGCCACCCTTGCTGCCACGAGGTCGGCGGCAAGCGCGCGAACCTCTGACATGTCGAGGCCGACAAGCCGGGCGATATGCTGTTGCGGCAATCGGGAAAAACCGCTGCAGGCGCCGGCCATGCCGGCGGCGATGGCGCCGATCGTATCGGTGTCGCCGCCGATATTGGCGCTGATGATAGCTGCTTGCCATGGGTCGCCACGGGCGACTTCCAGCACGGCGAAGGCCGCCGGGACGGATTCCTGGCTGGCGACGCCGGTACCCACCAGATCGGTGATCAGCCGAATGGCATCCCTGATCGCCTTGCCGCGCACGATGTCCTGCGCCCAGACGATACGCGCGGCGATGTCGCCGCCGGTGACCCAATGACCAAGCGTCGCCCCTCGCCTCGCCGCCGCGACGGCGCTGGCGGAAGCATCGCGCCAGCCACCGCCGGCGATGCCGCGGCTGACGGCAGCGGCAACGGCAGCAGCGGAAGCGATTGCGATCGAGGTGTTGTGCGTCGCCCGGCAGGTCTCCGCCACCTTGGCGACGAACGCCTCCAATGGTTCGAGCGGCATCATGATGCCGACAGGCCCGATGCGCATGGCCGCGCCATTGGTGTCGCCGCTGCGTCCCGCTTCCTCGGCCGGTACGCCATTGTTGATGGCGTCGATGGCCCGTTTGGTCGACGGCCCCAAGAGATCATAGCTGCCGCGCGCCTTGACCTCGCGCTCCCAGTCGAGCAGCGCATTGACCCAGCGCGCGTGGTCGAAACGGTCGCCGGATTCGACCAGGATGCGGCCGAGCAGCAGCGCCTGTTCGGTGTCGTCGGTGATGGTGCCGGCAGCCAGTCCCTTCGACACCGGATGATCGGCGAAAGGCTCGATGAAATCCTCGACATGGCCGTGGAGTTCGGCAATGCGAACCGGCGACAAAAGCTGCGTCGGCATGCCGAGCGCATCTCCCAGCGCTCCGCCGACAAGCGCGCCCATGGCGCGATCGATGGCCTTGCTGGTTGCATCCGACATCGCTCAGAACCTCATATGCAGCGCAAAATGTGCCGGGTTGAGCAGGCTGGTGACATACTCGATCGGCCGATCGTCAGCCGCACGCGTCAGCCGGCGGCCGCGCAGGAAGGGCGTGCCTTGTGGGCAACCGAGGATGGCCGCATCCTCGGCATTGAGCATCTCGATCTCGACCCATTCCTCGCCATGGTCGGGAATGAGGCCGGCGGCGCGCAGCGTCTGGTGCAGCGAGCCCTCGCGCAGTCCGCGCAACGGTACGTCCTCAAGCTCGGAGGACAATGGCAGCCGGCTGCGCTCGATGGAGATCGCATGGCCGTCGCTGGCGTTGGTGCGCACCCGGTCAACGGCAATGAAGAACGGGCTTTCGATACCAAGCAGCGCAGCCAGATCGGGGTCTTCGATGACCTCCAGCCGCAGCGTCCGCGTCTCGGCATTGGCGCCGGCATCGGCCAGCGCGCGCGACCAACCGATGGAGTCATCGACCGGCTTGCCGTCGAAGGTGACGAACGAGCCAATACCAACCCTGGTCGTGATCAGCCCGCGGCTGGACAGTTCTTCGAGGCCCTTGCGGACCGTATTGCGACTGACGGAGAAGCGCTGGACAAGTTCATTCTCGCTTTGCAGGCGGTCGCCGAAGCCGAGAACACCGGAGCGGATTTCATGTTCGAGAACGGTGGCGATCTGCTCGGGTTTGCCCGTACCGGGAGACAGTTGAACCGCGCGCCGCTTCATATAGGTACCTGTTCAGTGAACCTGTATAGTCCTGTTCAATATCTGGATAGAAATGCCGTGTCAACAGATGCCGGAAACAGGCCCAATGAACCCCGAATTTCGGATTGTCCGCAGAGCGCGCCGAACTGGCCGGTTGCCATGGCCCGGAAAAGCCGGTGAAAGACCGAGATCAACCAAGAGGATAGAGCCGATCCTTGATTCAATTTCACCGGGCAGGCTACGGGATCGACACCTCACGCGGGTCAACGAGAATGTCCGCCTCGATAGCGGCGTTGATGAACGCCGCCCTTGCCGCCGAGACTTCTTTCTTTCCCTCTAGCACGGCCAGACAGACCTTACGGGCAACCATATGCTTTTGCCCGGTTGCAACCGGCCAGCGGTTCAGCAGGATGTCGGCAGCCTGAGCGACCCGCTCCACGTTGAAGATCGAGTTTCGCGATCGGCCGAGCGCAATCCTGACCGGCTCATCGAAACGCTGATCTTGCACGATGCCACTCCCCAAAGTCGGCATTCATCGATTCGCGGCCTTCAACCCCGCGCAATGTGATAGGTTCCGCGACAAAGGTGCAAGATGTCCGATTCCAGTGGCCAGAAAAATCCCAGGCTGATCGTCGTGGTCGCGTTCGATCGCGGTGAGGATGGCGAGTTGTTCCCAGCCTTTGGACCCGCCGACCAGCAGAGCGAAGACCGCGCCATACGCACCGCCAGGGCTCTAGCGGCAAAGCATGCCGGCGTCATCGCCTGGAGCCGCGAGGCCGATCCGACGCTGGGCGAATACGGCCCGCCGAACACGCTCTTCGTCAGCGGCGACGTACCTGACATGGAATAGTCGACTGGCGTCAGCTTCTGGATGCCTTGCCCATAGGGTTTGATGCGAGCCGGTTTCCCCTCGCCAGCAAGCAAAAGCCCGCTACGGTGAACCGGAGCGGGCCTTGGAGGAGGACAAGGGGTGGGACCCTCTCCTCTTGTTTCCACGGGGGGGTGTGGACCGCAATGACCATACGAAAGTTTTGCAGAGTGCAGGATCACAAGCCGGCTTGCCTGCATCACAATCCGGTGCACGCCGATATTGGGGGCGCTCACGAGATTGCGATCAGTTGCGATAACCCGGCTAGATACGCCCGAGCACGACAAGCACGATGGCGATGAGCAGCACGAGCCCAAGGCCGCCGCCGCCATAGTAGCCGGTGCCGTAGAACGGACCGCCACCGAGGCCGCTGAGGCCGCCAAGCAGCGCAATGATGATCGGTATGGTTCCAAGACTCATAGCGATGTTCAAAGACGAGCGCTCCAAAGGCTCTACCGTTCCGCGCGATTGTGGCGGGCATCGCGTGCGGAAGAGGTCTGCCGGCAACAGAAGCGGCCATCCAGATGATGGCAACCAGAATTTGATTCCGGCACGCCTGTGGACGCAGAAAGCCCGCCAGCGTGGCGGGCTTTCCTACCGGCCGGAGGCCAGGAGAGTGCGGTCGAGCCTCACGGCTGATTCGGCACTTCCAATCCCCGGCCCCTCCAGTATCAGCGACGAGCGATCAGGAGGCAGAGTTGCCGTAGATCGCGGTCGTAGGCGCCTTCGCTGCTGAGCACGTCGACGCAGCGCTTCTTCATTCGCGCCACGTTGCTATCCGACATCTGGGCCACGACACCCGGCAGGCTCGGCCTGCTGGGGTTTGACGGATTGGACGGATTGCTCGGGTTCGACGGATTGCCTGGATTGATGCCGCCACCAATACCCACGCCGACGCCGCTCGTCCCGCCTACATTGGCGCCAAGGCCGGCCGTAATGCCGCCAGACCCTCCGATGTTGGCGCCCGCGCCGGCATTGATGCCGTTGCTGCCGCCGACCGAAGCGCCGAGACCAGCATTGACACCGCTCGAGCCGCCAACATTGGCACCGGCACCGGCATTTACACCACCGCTGCCGCCGACCGAGGCGCCCACTCCGGCACTGATGCCGCCACTGCCGCCAACGGAAGCCCCGACACCGGCATTGACGCCGCCGCTACCACCCACCGAGGCACCAACGCCAAGGCCGATTCCCGCAGCATTGGCGGGCAGGGAAAGAGCTAAAATTACCGCACTACCCGCCAACATATTGGCGACTGTCTTGATGGTGTGAGCCATAACACTCTCCTGTTGTCGTTGCGCTAAAGCAATTGGCGAGAGGCCGATTGCAAGATCAACTACGCGAGGTGGTGAATTTCAGTTTCAGAGAGAGAATACTGGACCTGAGGCGTGGTGTACATCAACAAAATTTCTGAAACAAAATGATATTAAAGTTTGAATAATTGTTCTTTACACGAACAATTCGTAAGGCATTGGCGATCGGACGTTACTCTGCTCCATGCCGCACACCGCGCTGGACATGGATAGGCCTCTCGCAAGATCAGCAAGACCGCCGCGATGATTGCAAGTGGCCAGAGTCTATCGGCGGCCGGATGCGGGAGTGAGAGAGTGCAAGCGTGATTGCAGGCCGAACGATTCTGCGCCGGCCCGCTTGTCAGACGATCCCGTAGAACAGCCTGTAGTGGGCGCGCTTCATATAGTCCCGGTATTCCGGCGTGGCGGCTAACAGCGCCTCTTCGCGCAGGATGCGATGAACCTGGAAGAAGGTGATCGCGGCGTAGACAGCAAGATTGTAGAAGGAAAAGGCCGACAGCAGGAACAGGACATGACCGGCAAGGTATCCGGCATAGATCGGGTGCCGCACCAGGCGGTAGGCACCGTCGGTCATCACGCCGCGATTGCCTGGCAGAATGGCGAAAGAACGCCCTAGCGATATCTTCCCCCAGATCACGAACCCCAACGCCAGGACTTGCAGCGGCGCAGCGGCATAGACCGGGATGATGGCCACGCCCGGTTGCAGGTCGATGAAGCCGACACCGAAGCTGGCGACCACCGAAACAACCACCGTCAGCGGGTTCCAGTCGCGTACCTGCGGTCGCCGCGACAGAAGCAGCCAGGTAAAGGTCAGGATCTCGGAAATTGCCACCAGCGCCACATTGATGCGGGTCGGGTCGAGCATCAGGTGATATACGCCGCGGTAGACGAACATGCCCGCGAAGGCCAGCGCGCAGATCCGAAAGAAACCTTCGCGCAAATCCACCAGGATTTCGCGCTTTCGGGCTGCGGACAAAATCCTGCCGTCACTGACGTGCGAAAGCGCCTCGCTTTTTGATATGAGCAATGCAAACACCCCGATGATCCCTCGAGGCGACCTTTGCACGCAACCATTGCCGGGCAGTTAATCAACAAGATCAGATCGGTGTTTAAACTGGCTGTCGGGGAGCCAGGGTGCCACATCCAGACGACCCTGCTCCACGCGGTCGTCCAGAAATAGACTGGCGACCCATTTCATTTGGTTTTGCCAGACTAGCTCAGATAGTCGTTGCGGAAATAGCTCCCGAAATCCGGGCGTTGAGCAACCAGCTTGCCGTCGGCATCACGCAAAATGCCGGACGCGAAGAGATAGCCGCCGATCGCTTCCATCTTGGCTGGATCCATCGTCCCGATGGCGCCGCTTTGGCTGCGCAGATAATGGCCGTCGATCAGCGCCTTCAGCGAGGCGTGGATCAGCGCCGGATTGGTCAACGCATCCTTGTTGGCCGCGATCAGCAGGGCTGCCGCATCTTCGGGGTGATCGACCGCGAACTGGTAGCCGCGCCGCGTCGCCTGGACAAAGGCGGCCGCAGGCTTGGAGTTTGCCTGGAGATAGGCTTCGCTCGAAGAGATCAGTGTCGTGTGCTCGTCAGGCACGCCGTAATCGGCATAGACGAAGCTGCGTTGTTTGACGCCCTTGAGCTCGGCGTCGACACCCTCCCAGGTCGAGACTTCGAGCGTGAAATCGACCGAACCATTGGCCAGCGCCTCATAGGCTGAGGTGCCGAGCGTCACCGTCTCGAAATTGCCCTTGCCGCCATCATGGCGGATGATGGTCGATATCAGGGCGTTTTCCCAGGCGCTGCCGAAGCCGCCATAGGTCAGGCCGTCGAGGTTTCTCGGGCTTACTATCTCGCTGCGGGCCGCATTGAAGACCACGCGGCCGGTTTCCGATTGCACCACCGCATAGACGCCCTTCAGGTCCGCTCCGGCGGTTCTCTGGGTGAACAGGCTGATGGTGCCGTTGATGCCGAAATCGGCGACGCGATTTGCAACCAGCGTGCCCGCACCGGTATCGCTGTAAGGCAGGATGTCGACCTCGAGCCCGGCCTCGCGATAGAAGCCCTTGTCGCGGGCGACGAACAGTCCGATGTGGTTGGTGTTGACCGTCCAGTCGAGGGCAACGGTGACCTTTTGTGCCGATTGTGCTTGGGCTCGCCCCGATCCGGCAATGAGCGGAAGGCCTGTGGCAAGGGTCAGCAACAAGGCCTGCCGGCGCGTCAAGTCAATCATGATCGTGTCCTTTGGATGGGGTGGCGTTGAGGATGATGTCGAGAATCTCGGCCTCGAGCGCACTTGCCTGGCGCGCGGCATCGCCGCCAAGGCTGCGCGGGCGCGGCAGCGGCACCTTGATTTCACGCACGATGCGGGCCGGGCGCGCCGACAGCACATAGATGCGGTCGGACAGGAACACGGCTTCGCGCACGTCATGGGTGATCAGGAGCGCCGTCCAGCGATGATGCCGCCACATCTGTTCCAGCCAGCGCTGCATGGCCGTGCGGGTCAGCGCGTCGAGCGCGCCGAACGGCTCGTCGAGCAAAAGCATGTCGCGTTGCTGCACCACCGTGCGCAGCAAGGCCGCGCGCTGGCGCATACCGCCGGACAGTTGCGCTGGAAAATGCCGCTCGAAGCCGGCAAGCCCGAATTCGGCAAACAACGGCGCAACGCGCACCCGCGCCGCCTGTCTCCTCATGCCTTGGACTTCGAGCCCGAGCGTCGCGTTGTCGAGGATGCGCCGCCACGGCATCAGCGCGTCACGCTGCGGCATGAAGGCGAAATGCCTGCCGTGGTCGTCGAGCGGCGCGCCGTCGAACAACATCTCGCCCTCGCCATGCTCGGCGCCGGTCAGAAGCTGGAAGAGCGTCGATTTGCCGGCGCCCGAGGGTCCAAGGATCGAGACGAATTCACCAGCGCCGACGCTAAGCGAAATATCGGCCAGCACGTCGAGCCCACCGAACGCCTTGCGCACATACCGCAGTTCCAGCCGGCTCATCGCCAGGCTCCCTTCCCGGCGGTTTCCTTGCCGGCCCGCTCCCAGGGCATCGCAAGGCGCTGCAGCAGTACAGTCAACCCGAACAGGACAAGGGTCAGGGCAGCGCTCACTCCGACGGCGGCAAGAACCAGGTCAGGACGGAAATTGTTCTTGACGTTGAGCATGTAGATGCCCAGCCCCTTCGCGGCCCCCGCATATTCGGCGAAGATCGCGCCGACCACGGCGTAGGTGATGGAGATCCTCAAGCCAGCGAAGAAATAGGGCAGCGCCGAAGGCAGCCGTGCCAGCACGAAGATGCGCCAGCGCCCTGCCCCCATGGCGCGCAGCATTTGCCCGATCTCGGCCTCGGTCGACTCATAACCCTCGACCAATGCAACCAGCATCGGAAAGAAGGTAACCAGCGCCACCAGCATGATCTTGGGCGCCAGCCCGAAGCCGAACCACAGCACCACCAGCGGCGCGATGGCCACCAGCGGCAAGGTCTGGCTGACGATTAAGACGGGAAACAGCGCACGCCGCAGCGGCTGGAAGAAGTCGACCAGCATCGACAGCACGAAGGCGGCGCTGAGCGAACAGGCAAAGCCGAGCAGCGTGGCGCCGATGGTCGGAATGGCGTTGTCGGCCAGCGCCTGGCGATTGAGCAGCGCTTGCTCGAAAACGCGCGACGGCGCCGGCAGTATCGTCGGCCTGATGCCGGAATAGGTGGCATAAAGCTCCCACGCCACTAGGAGCAAACCGACCGAGATCATGGCCGGCATTGCCTTGACAAGAAGGCCCGCGATCGGGCGCGAAGCGAATGATGATGAGACCACGGGAGATAACCTTTGACGGCCGCGCGGAGGCGGCGGCAGCTTCAGACAGCCGACGGGCTGTTGGCCGAGACCGTGACGTCGAGGGTTACGTGGCCGGCGCCTGGTCCGAAGCGGCAGAAGGCCTCGTCCAGCGCCGAAAAGATCGCACCGGCATCACCGCGCAGTTTCGTGCAGAAATGCTTGGAACGCTCATAGACGCCGGACTGCTTGAGAAAATCGATGCAGCCGTAGATCTCGTCCATGTGGTCGTCGGTGCCCATCACATAGAGCGAGAACTGCGCCGCCGCCGGCTGGCCGGTGGCAGCAGCATTGCGCACCGCCGCGATGGCCGCATCCTTGCGCGGGCCGAGTGGCCCGACAGGCCCGCCAAGTGCATCGGAGCGGCAGATCGGATCATCCGGCTCGCCAGGGCACCCGCGCGAGATGGTGGCCGACAACACGCAATGTTTGCCGCTACGTGCCGCCGCCACGAAGAGGTCGCGCATGGCGGGAAACAGCACTTCGGGCGACCCGACCAGCAAGGTCGAGATGTCGTCGGTCTCGATCCTGAGCTTGTCGCGCCAGGGATCGAGCGCACCGAGCGCGCCAAGAATGACACCGACGAATTCGTCGGTCATGGGGTATAGGGAAATCTGTGCGCCTGAAAACATCGCCCGCCTCGCTCCGCTGGTATTACCCAGATCAGCTTCTAGGGTCTGTGGGCTTGCCGCCCCCGTCTCAGCCCCGACCGTACGGAGCACCCCTGTGGATGTGCGCCTTAAAGCATCATTCGAGTTCAAGGGAAAGCCGTTTTTTCAGAGCACTGCGCCAAAAGCATTGCGCCAGTCACGGTGCGCCTGAGCGGAATTTTGTCGGGAACCTTCGCCGCCGCGACCGGTTGTCCCCACAGTCGCAACGCGATCACTTTCGTAGAAAATAAGCGACGACTTCACAGAAATGGAGACAAACCATGTTCATGAAAATCCTCGCAGCTTCGGTTCTCACCATTGGTCTGGCCACGTCAGCCATGGCGCAAAGCGCCGGCAGCAACAACGCAAATGGAAGCGGCAGCGGCAAGTCGGTGACGGTTGAGCCGAACACGCCGGCTTCCCCGAATACGATCGAGCCGGACACTGTCGACCCGGGCACGACCAACAGCACGACTGGCACGGTAGGGGACATGAATTCGAACGCGGATCAGAATTGCCCGACCAACCCGCAAGGCGCGCAGCCGGACGCCGATGGTAACGCGACGGCGCCAACGGTAAACGATAATCATTGTGGCAAGTAACCACGTCGCAAACGGATGAAGCCGCTGGGCATCGCCCAGCGACTTCATCCGTTTTTCTGGTCCGCAGCACTCGCTTTGCCGAACAGCCGGATTTCTGGAGCGGGTCTCCCGGCGGGCGGGCGCGAAAATAGGTGTTTCGAATTGAGCAGCCGTTTGAGCACTCTACCGTAGGTAAAATACAGGACCCGACCGTTGGCGAGATCAAATTCCACTGTTCCCCACCGCCTGACCGGAGCCTTTCCTGTGCAGGGCCCCAGCCTTCTGATCTGGAATCCCAGCCTGACTTTGCGCGTTCCGATTTCAAGATAGATGCCTGGCAGAAGGCCAAGCACATGCCATAGCCGTACAACATGCTCGACCGACATGGCCGGCGAGATTATCAGGTGGCTGGGCTGAAGCCGCGCCCAGACGAAATCGCCTTTCGGCTGCGGCATTCCTGACAACAGCCCCCGGCAGTAGGTCGGCACCGCCTCGCTCACCAGAATCCGCATAGCGGTTGCCGTGCTGTCGACCAGGGCTTCTCTCGATGTCCAGTCAGCTTCGGAAAACGGCACCTGCCCGAGAATGTCACCCTCGTCAAAACCGGCGGACATCTTGTGGAGCGTGACGCCGCCATGAGCCGCATGCCGGCCGTCCACGGCCAAGCGCTGGATCGGGTGGGGCCCTCGATAGTCGGGGAGCAGCGCCGGGTGGAGGTTGACCCCGCCTTTGGAAAAATGGCCAAGAACCTCTTGAGGGATCAAGACAGGCAAAGTGTAGCAGACCAGCACATCGGCGCGGACGTCAGACAATTGCCGACCAAGCGCATTCCAATCGTAAGGACGGCCAAATTCGATCAACTTGACAGGCGTGTTACCGATAAACCGCCTGAGCAGCAGCTTGCGTTGAAGCCTTCGCCGGAAATTGCCAATGCTGAAACCGGTGGGACGACGCCGGAACCCGGGTACGATGATCGCGCCAATTGCATTTCCAGCCTCTAGCCAGCCGGCGAGCAGAGGCCCCGTATAGTTAGAGATATCGAGGACAAAAACGGCTGTGATCGGCTCCGAGTGATCGGTCGATTCGATCGGCCTCATCTTCGGCGGCTCAAACGGGCCGACAGGTCAGGGCGAGCTTGTCAGGTCGGCTGAGTGGAAGGCGATGCCAAGGCAGTGACAACCGAAAGACGCTCGCGTTTTACAAACACTGGCTTTTCGTAAACTTTTTTCACGGCCCGTCTCCCGAAATCAACTCTTCCTGCGCAGTTGGACCGCGATACGGCAGGCTGTCAACCGCCTGACCGTGTTTGCCTACCGCATCCGCATTCGCCGTTGACGAAGGTGTTCGAAGGGCGCTTTCGCACATTGGTGAAAGCTCGATGGCTTCACCGACGCGACAAGCCGCGCTGACCGAAAGGGGTTTGGATGCGATGATCTGCTCGACGACACCGTCGAGCAGCAATGCAGGGCAAATCGCAGTTGCAAATCTACGAAACCGCCGTCTCGCGAACCGGCAGCTTCCAGCCTGGCCTGACGAAGTGGCAGGTGTATCCGTCGGGATATTTCTCCAGATAGTCCTGATGCTCGGGCTCGGCTTCCCAGAATGGACCAACGGGTGCGACTTCGGTGACGACCTTGCCCGGCCACAGGCCCGAGGCATCGACATCGGCGATGGTGTCCTCGGCAACGCGCTTCTGTTCGTCGCTGGTGTAATAGATCGCCGAGCGATAACTCGTCCCGACATCGTTGCCCTGGCGGTTGCGGGTCGTCGGATCGTGGATCTGGAAAAAGCGTTCCAGCAGCGTGCGAAAGCTTATGATGGCCGGATCGAAATTGATCTCGATGGCTTCTGCGTGGGTGCCGTGGTTGCGGTAGGTGGCGTTGAGCACGTCGCCGCCGCTGTAGCCGACACGGGTGGAGATGACGCCGGGATAGCGCCGTATCAAATCCTGCATGCCCCAGAAACAGCCGCCGGCAAGGACTGCACGTTCGGTCGAAGTCGCCATGTCACGTCTCCTCAAAAGCAATTCCAGGAAAAGTGTGTAGCGGTTTTCCGTCTGGAATTGCGTAAAAGCAAGTGGTCTCGCCATAAATGGGCATTGTCACCTGCTTCGTCCAGCGGACGCGGTGGATCTACTTCAGTTGCTCGTTTGGGCGAGCCTGTCGATCAAACCCGGTAGCTTCATGCCAGGCGGAATGGCGGCAAAGCTGATCGCCACCGGTGGTGCCCTGAGCGACCAGTCGAAAAGAACGGTCTTGACGGGGATGTTGCCCAGCCACGCCAGCAGCCGAGGTGGCACGCCGCTCCCGGGCCAGACCAGGAGCATGCCGTGATCGCGCAGCCGCTGGCTGGTGATCCAGGGGGCGAGCCGCATGTCGAGGTCGGTGAAGATCGACGGCTTGTCATAGGCGTTGAGGCCCGCCAGCAACGCGATGCGGGTATCGCCGCCGACGATGTCGAGCCGACCGGGCACCGCCGCGTGCCAGACCGCCTCGGCTTCGTCCGAAATCTGCCGCGCTGGCCAGCAGACGGCATCCATGCGCCCGCGCAAATTGCAACTCGTCCAGCGGATGCCCGCATAGGCACCGGACATGCCGAGGATGCAGGCGAACGCGCAGATCGCCAGCCGTCGCAGTTCGACGGCGCCGAGCCGATGACCCAGCAAGGCGAGCGCCACAACGCCGACCAGATTGTACATCGGCGCGCCCCACGCCTCGCCGGCGCCGGTGAACAGCGAAGCCACCATGACAAGCACCGCCGGACCAAGCCCCATCCACACGAGATAGACCAGCGCGCCGCGCTCGATGGGCTGTTCCGGCGCGGGCGAACGCCGCAACAGCCCCGATATCGCCAGCACCAGCAATAAGCCGCAGAGCCCCGCCATTTGGACACCGATATAGTAAAGGCGGGCGCGGTGGACCAACACCCATTCATCGCGGCCGGCGACATAGGTCAGCGGCAGGAAATCGATGCGGTAGAGCTGGACGGCCAGCGGCGCGGCGACGGCGAGGAAAACCGCGAGCCCAAGCCAGGGCCAGGGCGTGGCGAGCCGGTTGCGTGCCCGTGTGTCCGACAACAGCCAGATCGCCCCGAAGAGCAACAGCAACCCGGTGGAAAACTTGGCATAGAGCCCGACGCCCGACACCAGTCCGAGCGGCAGCCACCAGCCCGGCCCACCGCCACGGCCCGCACGCCACAGCAGCCAGCAGATTGCGGCCCAGAAGGGCATCTGCGCGTAATCATGATTGAACTGCGGTGTCGGCCAGCCGAAGAAATACAATGACGGCATCAAAAGCACGGCGGCCAGCGCGCGGGTTCTCCCGAGCATGTCGCGGGCCAGCAGGTAGACGAAGACGAAGGTCGCCGAGACGACAAGCTGGGCGAGCAGATATTGCGGCCAGCGGAACGATCCGGTCAGAAGATGGCTGATCTCGAGCAGCCAGCCGGGGAGCTGCGGATGCTTGTAGGTCAAAAGCACCCATTCGCGGCCCCACATGAAGCTCTCGACGACATCGCCGGGCGGGGCGGCATCGACAAGCGCCGGAACCACGGTCCAGCACAGGATCTGCGTCAGGCATAAAAGCGCCAGGCCGGCTTCTGGATAGCGCATCAGACCCGGCCAGATCGACGACTGCCGCCAGTCGCCTGGAACAGAACTGCCGACCGGCAGCCAACCGTTCATGGGTTCGTCGATTCGCGTCATGCGGTGGATAAATCACACCGGACGGTTTTACGAACAGCCCAGAACTTGAAGCTTACGAAAATGTATACTTGGCCGACCATTGCAAAACCAAGATTGAGGCAGAGTTTCGCGCCACCATGCCGCCTCTCCCGTCATCACATGCCAGCAAGACAACAATGGAACACGCCATCCCGCAGCACCCTGAACATGCCGGGCATGGCGCCTTGGGCGTGATCGCGGCAGGTGTCGCCTACGCCTGACCGGCTCCCGTCCCCAAAAAAGCATCCAGGATTTGAAAAATGCGCCACCACCATGCCGTCATTCATTACCGTGCGCTCGATTTCTGGATGGCCCGTGCGGCCGTTCTCGTCATCATCTGCCTGCAGCTTCTGGTCATCAACAATCTCTCATTCGGGCCGCGCTGGGTGGCGCCCGCGCTGGAGGCGGCCCTGCTGCTGCCCTTGTCGGTGGCCACCGCCTGGACACAGGCCGCCACCCGAAAGGCGGTCGAGGACCACGAGTGGCATGCGATCGGCCAGTTTCGGGTCATGATCCGCAGAACAGCCCTGACCATGACCGCCATCATCAGCATCATGAATTGCGGTTCGCTGGTCCTGCTGGTGCGTGCCTTGCTGGAGGGCCATGCCGGCAACAGCGGTACGACGCTGCTGATCGACGCACTCAACATCTGGGTTACCAACGTCATCGTGTTTGCCTTGTGGTTCTGGAGCACCGACCGCGGCGGTCCGCCGACCTGCGGCCTCGTCAAGCTCGCACAGGCCGATTTCCTGTTCGCGCAGATGACGTTGAACGACCGTGAGCTTCGAGATTGGCTGCCCGGCTTCGTCGATTATTTCTTCCTCGCCTTCACCAATGCGACCGCATTTTCGCCCACCGATACCTTGCCACTCTCCCAGCGCGCCAAGCTGCTGATGATGGCCGAGGCCATGATCTCGCTGCTGACCATCGCGCTGGTCGCGGCACGCGCGGTCAACATCCTCGCTTGATCGGCCCGACACGCGAAAATAGCCCGCCCGGCGAACCGGAACGGGCTATTTTGGGTTGTCTTCGATGATTGGAATGCAGCGCCGAACTAGTGGCGCTTGCCCAGCCTGTAGCTGTTGCCGCCCAGCAGGTTGACGCCGAGCCCGCTCAGGATGTTGTTGCCGCTGAGCACGTCGTTCAGCGCGGTGATCTTGCCAAGGTCGATGGATGGCGAAACATTGATCAGGCTGCCCGAATTGCCTCCCCAGCCGCCCGAACCTCCGCACCCACAACCTGCCTCGGCGGCTCCAACGGACGATGCAACTGCAACAGCGGCTAAAATAACAGTGAACTTGTTCATGAAAGCTACTCCCGTTTGATGATGGAGATGGCTTCCGTCTTCTGTGGTCTACCTCTTGTTTAACAATATATGAACACTTCATCCGCTCAAGTCTTTATCTGGTTTCGGTGCATCAATCAAAAATTAACAATAATCATTATGCATAACCGACATGATTAACTTGCTTGTGACAACGGGCGATGACGAGACCGGTCAGATCGAATGCCGCTCAGCAATAGCCGATCGGAAATACAAAAAAGCCGCCCCGGCGTGAGCCGAAGCGGGCAGCGGTCGTTTCTGGAAATGAGAGCAGCGCCGCGCCAGGTTGCCTGCCTCGGTAATTCCGAGGCAGTAGCCAACAGACGACGCGGTGCAAATAGCTACTCCTCCACCCCCGGCTTGAATCTCCGCACCACAAACTCGAACAGCACGTCCGAAATCCACATGGCGCAGACGCCGATCAGGAAGGCAGCCGCCAGCGTGGTGGTGTCGTCGGCGGGATCGGGCATCGGCAGGCCGGCGATCCTGGCGTAGGAAACCGCCGGCAGCGTCAGGTAGGCCGCCGCAAGTGCGCCGCAGATCGGCGAGGCCACCATTTCGCGCAGCTTGTAGCGATGCCGCGACAGCGCGCGCAGAACGCCGCCGGCGAGACCGGCCGCCACGACCGGTCCCTTGATGCCGAGCAGGTCGAAAAGATCGTTCATCATGGCCTCCAGCCGCAAAGTTTCTGGCCCTTTTCGTTGTGAGCCAGGATCGCCGCCACCGACGCATCGGAAAGGGTCGCCGCCTCTGCCCTTGTCGGGCGGAGGGGATGCCCGGCCGCGCAGAACGACCCGCCTGATTTGGTGCAGCCGGCCAGCAGGAGCGAGAGCGCTATGATTTTGACCATCTGGCCAGTCTCCCCCTGTTGTCGTCCGGCGCCCGGCCGGCGACGGCATCGTCGATCTTCTGGGCTTCGGTGCGCGCCGCTGCGTCGGCCGCATCCTGCCTGGCCTTCTGGCTGGCCTTGCCCTTGGCATAGGCCGTCCAGACACCGGCAAGCGCGGCGCCCATTGCCAGAAGATACGGCCAGGCCTGGCCAAGCAGCGCGAGGGCGAGTGTTCCCATCTCATGTCTCCTTGGCCGGCGGCGCGACCATGCCGCGCGGCCCGTCACGCACCGCGTTGATGATGATCTTGGCAAGGGCAATGGCGCCGCTGATCTGAAGCGCGGTGCGGTCGCCCACCCCGAGCAGCGTCCAGTCGAAGCCGGCGAGCGCGCCGCCGCAGATGATGGCGATCAGCGTGTTGAGGAGATTGTGCAGCGCATTGGTGTTGAACCATGTCATTGAAACAGGCTCCCGAAAAAATCGGCGACCCGATGCCGGAAGGCCGCGAGCGCTCCGGCCATGAGAACGAGGATGCCGGCCGCGGCAGCCGTCTTGCCGCCGGGCGCCGGCTGCACGGGCTGGGTCGCCGGCATCACATCAGCCGATGTCTCGACCCTGGGCGACGCCGGCGCGGCCACCGGTGCCGCGGGGCGCTGCGCCGACATCAGCAGGGCCTGAACCCGCACCGACCTGACACGATCGGACCAGCCGCGCCCGAATGTTGCCCATGTCGGCAACCGCTTGAGGAACGCCAGCCGCGCATCGCAAAGCGCATCGATGGTGACGCCGGCCGGCTTTGCCTTGGCCGCCGCGACGGTGACCGGTCCGATCCGCCCGTCCTGCGCAACGCCGACGGCCGCCTGCAAATATTTGGCCGCCCGGCCAGGCCCGCTGTTGACGGCGAAATCGAACACCGCATGGTCGACGCCATCGGGCAATTCGGCGCCGAGCACAGCGTCCCAGTAGAAGCGGCGATAAACGGTGGCGACCTGCGCGTCGCTGATCGCACGCAGATCCGCCTTCGTCGCGTCGGCCTTCACATAGCGGCGGAAGCTGGCAAGCGTCACGCCCTTCATGGTGGCGCCGCCGGGGTCAGCCGGATTGTCCGACCACCCGCCTTCCGATTTGAGAACAAGCGCAAGCGCCCGCGCGAAGTTGCGGTCCATGGTGGTTCCTTTGATGATTGAACTATGGTCGGGGAGACCGTGGAGGAACTTCACGGTCGAGGAAATGCGAGGCGGGAAAAACGCAGGGCGCTGCAGAGTGATGCGATGATCAGGAAGTCCGCAGTCGGAGAAAACCATGAACCGGGCAAGCCGTGGATATGAGTCATGCACCTTGCCAGAAGTTGGGCCGGCGCGTTTACTTTCGGCTGCTGATTCCAGCTCGTAAGGAACCGAGATGATCTTGGAAGCTATACGGAACGTGCGCGATATTGGCTTTGAAATTCTTACCGCCGGCAGAAGAACGGTAACAGTCCGGAACATCGCCCTGTCTTTGGATGGCGTCTCCCGCCGCATGCGGTACGTGATGGCCAGAGGTTACGAGGATCAAGATGCGGCTCTGGCTTCGCGCTTTTTGAGCCACCACGACAAGGTTCTGGAGGCCGGCAGCGCGATCGGCTTCATGGCGTTGAACTGCATGATCGACATCGGCATCGATGATTACTGCATGGTCGAAGCAAACCCTCGCCTAGAGGCATCCATCCGCGAGAACTTTCGCCTCAATGGGATAAGCTTGCCCGTTCTTAGGACCGTCGCTGTAGGTCCGGCCGACGGTTCTATCAGCTTCGGTATCAGCCGAAATTTCTGGTCATCCAGCGCGTTGCGTCGAGACAACGAAGCCGAACGACTCACAATACCTATGCTCTCAATCCCGACAATCGTTTCAGACCTGCCGTTTAGGCCAACCGTCTTGATCATGGATATCGAAGGCGCTGAAACGAGCATTCCGCCAAACCATTTTGAGTTATTTGAAAAACTCATCATCGAGTTCCACCCCAAATTGACCGGCCCTGCCGAAGCGCTGGAGTTGGAGCGGAACATAACCAGGCGTGGATTTACAGAGTTTGGCCGAACTGGGGGAACAATCGCGTTTATAAAGGCGCAGTGATAGCCGATTCGAGGTGAGACAGCCATGAGACCAATTGCTTTCATTGCCATTGCCGTCGGACTTGGAGCGGTCATGACTATCGGCGTCCTAGCATTCGCCACTCCCAAGGTTCCCAAAGCCGTGCCGAAGCTGGCAGAAATAAAGGACATCAAAGGTCGACTGACCGTGCTCACCGCTAATTCGTTCGAGGTGGATGGCACTTCCATTGTTCTCTGTGGAGTTAGGCCATCAGGTACGACGTCTGCGGAAAAAGTAGCCCATAGCGTTAGCCTTTCTTATGAAAATGCCTATGTGAAATGTAAGCCTGTTGGCGGCGGCACCCCATGCGATGGGAAGACGGTGGCAACGTTGGGTAGATTTATCGTAGCGCAATGCAAGATTGACGGGGCGCTTGACTTAGCAACGGCGTTGACAGAATCCGGATTTCTTTGCGGGACGATCCCTGTCTACAAGTCCTGCTAGAACGATGTCACACTATTACACAAAAACAAAAAGTATTCCAATCGATAGGCAGTCAACTTTTGCTGACAAACTTAAGACAATTTACGCCGCCGCTGCCGTCATCGCAATGAGTCTGCAAAGTGTCTACCTGTCTCAATTCGGGGTGGCCGCCTTTTGCTACCTCGGGCTTCTCATGCTGATCCCTCTATTAAGTGCGCCGGTCAAGGCGAGTGCTTTTTGGATCGTTGCTTTCCTACTAGTCGGGATGTGCGGAACTTTCACCGAAGGGGGCGGCACCAAAGCAGTCCTAGGCACTATTGGCAGCAGCTTGGCTCTCATCCTCGTTCCAGCTTGCTTTGCCAAAGACAGTCGCCCTTTGTTGGTTGGTTTGCGATGGGCGATCGCTGCGCACGCGCTTATGGTCCTGTTCCAGATTTTCTATTTCGCGGCGTTCCGAACTTATTTTGACCCGCTTGCAAGTCTTGGCCTTGGTGACCAGACGGTCATGAGTAAGAAAGGACTTGAGCTTGCTGTCGGCAGAGTGCCGCGCTTTGCAGGCTTGTCGAATGAACCAGGCACCCATTCGACTATGATCGCAAGCCTGCTTGCTGGCGAGTACGCCCTTTCGCGCAAGCTCTCCAAGGTATCAATTTTAGGCATTATTTCAGCGATCGCGACGATGTCGCTTGGCGGCATGATGTTCGTCGCAATGTTCTGCGGAGTTGTTGGGCTCCACCAATTTTTTGCTGTTCGAAGATGGAGACTTCTTGTGGCCGCCGTCGGTATAGCGCTGCTTTCAATCATCATATATTGGGCGTTGCTGAATCTTGAAACAAGATCGCAACTCTATATCGAGGGCACGCAGCACGATCAGATGATGGAGTGGGCATTTTCCTACCAGCGGATAACGCTGTTTGGCCTAAGCGAAAGTCAGATACCGATGTTCTTCACATTTGGCTATCTCGGCGTTGGCCTCGACTTTCTGCTCCGATACGGCTTATGGGCAGTTGTAGGGGTTGCCATGTATTTGTCGAGCTTGCCGCTCTTGGGCATTGGCCTGTCGGTTGTGTTGTTGGCCACAAAATTGAAGCTGACGTATCCTCTAGGCTCAGGACTCATTGATTGAGCCAGAAGATGACGGTGGCTGCGATGCAGATGGCAGACATGAAGGTGTGCGCACAGCGGTC
>NZ_JAMYTM010000028.1:0-79940 GCF_040322475.1 Mesorhizobium sp. M0140
TTCGCCAAGCCAAGGTCCGGGCGGCCGCCCGGACCTTGGCTCAATCGCTCTAATCCCACGAAATCTCTCTCGTGTAGATACAAGGTGGCGTCGCGAAGCGGCGACGGAGTGGGGGAAGCCGTTCCTGAAACGCGCAGCCGCCGCAAAATTGGTACAACGAAGATAGCGCGTAACCTACGGCAAGCGGGCAACCAGGCGGAAGCATTGCTTTGATGAACAGTCGACCCCCACTCCGTCGAGCTACGCTCGACACCTCTCCCCCGATCGACGGGGTAGAGGAAAGGTGCGAGCTTATACAGGCTGGCTCCCTTCCTCTCCCTCCGGAGGGGGGAAAGGTGGCGCCGCGAAGCGGCGACGGAGTGGGGGAAGCCGTTCATGAAACGCGCAGCCGCCGAAAAACAGGCACAACTCGGCGAGCGAGAAAACTCAGGCAAGGCGACAATCAAGCCGAAGCGCTGCTTTGGCTTGAGTTAAAAGCCCGCAAGCTTGGCGGTTACAAGTTCACGCGACAGTTCTCTATCGAACCATACTACGCTGACTTCGCTTGCCGCGAAAATTGGCTTGTCGTGGAAATCGACGGGCACCAACACGCCGGCAGTTCATATGACCGCCACCGCGACGACTTCATGCGCGCTCAAGGCTATTCGATCCTGCGTGTTTGGAACCATGACGTCCTGAAACATCGCACGTCGGTCTGTGAAACCATCCTCGCCGCGCTTGATGGCAGGCTGGCCGAGAACATCGCTGCATCCGATCTCCGCTTTGTCTTCACACCCCGCTCACCCAATTCAATCTCTTCAAAAACGGACTTATCTAGATGAAATCTCACGTAAAAGCGGTTGTCATCGGCGGCGGCGTCGTCGGCTGCTCGGTTCTCTACCATCTGGCCAAGGCCGGCTGGACCGACATCATGCTGATCGAGCGCTCGGAGCTCACCTCGGGCTCGTCCTGGCATGCGGCGGGAGGCTTCCACACGCTGAACGGCGACCCCAACGTCGCCAAGCTGCAGGCCTATACGGTGCAACTCTACAAGGAGATCGAGGAGATATCCGGCCAGTCCTGCTCGCTGCACCTGACCGGCGGCGTGATGATGGCTGATACGCCAGAGCGCATGGATTTCCTGCGGCTGGCCCACGCCAAGGGCCGCTATCTCGGCATGGACACAGAGCTGATCACCCCGTCCGAAGCCAAGGCGATGTTTCCGCTGATGGACGAGACCAATTTCGTCGGCGCCATGTGGGATCCGGTGGAAGGCCATCTCGATCCGTCGGGCACCACCATCGCCTACTCCAAGGCGGCAAAAAAACTCGGCGCCGAGATCGTGCTGCGCAACCGCGTTGTGGAACTGACACAGGAGGTCGACGGCACCTGGAACGTCGTCACCGAACAGGGCACGGTGAAGGCCGAGCATGTCGTCAACTGCGGCGGCCTGTGGGCGCGCGAGATCGGCCGCATGGTCGGCGTCGAGCTGCCGGTTCTGGCCATGGAGCACATGTATCTCTTGACCGAGCCGATGCCGGAGGTCGAGGAGTTCAACAAGTCGACCGGCCGCGAAATGATCGGCGTGCTCGACTTCAAGGGCGAGATCTACACCCGCCAGGAGCGCAACGGCATCCTGCTCGGCACCTATGAGAAGGCCTGCAAGCCGTGGTCGCCGGTCAACACGCCGTGGGATTTCGGCCATGAATTGCTGCCGCCCGACCTCGACCGCATCGCGCCGTCGCTGGAAATCGGCTTCAAGCATTTCCCCGGCATCGAGAAGGCCGGCATCAAGCAGATCATCAACGGCCCCTTCACCTTCGCGCTCGACGGCAACCCGCTGGTCGGCCCGGTGCAGGGCCTGACCAATTTTTGGTGCGCCTGCGCCGTGATGGCCGGCTTCAGCCAGGGCGGCGGCGTCGGCTTGGCGCTGTCGAACTGGATGGTCCATGGCGATCCCGGCTTCGACGTCTGGGGCATGGATGTCACCCGCTTCGGCGAATGGGCCGGCCTGCGCTACACCAACGCCAAGGTGCGCGAAAACTATTCGCGCCGCTTCTCCATCCGCTTCCCCAATGAGGAACTCCCGGCGGCACGCCCGGCGCAGACGACCCCGCTCTACGACACGATGCTGGCCAACAACGCCGTCATGGGCGACAGCTGGGGCCTTGAGACACCGCTCTGGTTCGCACCTGAAGGCAAGGAACCCAGGGATATCGTCTCCTTCCACCGCTCCAACGATTTTGGGCCGATCGGCGAGGAAGTGCGCGCCACGCGTGAGCGTGTCGGTGTCACCGAGATCGCCAATTTTGCCAAATACGAAGTCTCGGGACCCGCGGCCGAGGATTTCCTCAACCGGCTGATGACCAACCGCATGCCGAAGACCCGCCGCATCGTGTTGACGCCGATGCTCAACGAATTCGGCAAGCTGATCGGCGACTTCACCATCGCCAAGGCGGCAGAAGACCGCTTCATGATCTGGGGCTCGTCGGCGGCGCAGAAATACCACATGCGCTGGTTCGAGAAGCACCTGCCGAAGGACGGAACGGTGCGCATCCACCGCTTCGACCAGACCCTGGTCGGCCTGTCGATCGCCGGGCCGAAATCACGGGACTTGCTGCAGAAACTGGTCGATGTCGACGTCTCGACAAAAGCCTTCCGCTTCATGGATTTCCGCGAGATGGCGGTCGGCGGGGCGCCCTGCATGGTCAACCGCATCACCTACACCGGCGACCTCGGCTATGAAATCTGGATGGCGCCGGCCTACGAGCGCCTGGTTTACAAAGCGATCAAGAACGCCGGCGAGGAATTCGGCCTTGTCGATTTCGGCATGCGCGCGCTGCTCTCCATGCGCCTCGAAAAGAATTTTCCGACCTGGTTCCGCGAGTTGCGGCCGATCTACGGCCCGTTCGAAGGGGCGATGGACCGCTTCATCAAACTGGAGAAGAACGACTTCATCGGCCGCGAGGCTGCCGCCAAGGAACAGGTCGAGGGTCCGAAGCTGCGCCGCGTCTCCTTCATCGTCGATGCCGCCGACGCCGACGTCATGGGCGACGAACCGATCTGGGCCAAGGTCAGCAAGGACTACGGCACGGTGGAAAAGCCGCATGGCTATGGCGCGCCACGCTTCGACAAGGGCGGCAAGGAAATACGCGGCTCCAAGGCTGCCGAAGGCGCGTCCGCCGTGCGCGGCATCGTCGACGGCGACTGGCGCGTGGTTGGCTGGGTCACGTCGGGCGGATATGCGCATTATGTGCAGAAGTCGATGGCGCAAGGCTATGTGCCGGCGGCTCTTGCCGAGGACGAAAGCGCGGGCCTGTTCGAGATCGAGATCCTCGGACACCGCCGGCCGGCCCGCATCAACGTCGAAGCGCCTTTCGACCCGAGCGGCGAGAAGATGCGGACCTGAGGTTCGACCATGGACAGCGCGGGGCCGAAGGGCAGCTTTGGCCGCCATCGCAAGATCATGCCGTTCGAGCCAGGCTCGATCGAGGCCCTCCGCGACGCCTCCCGCCGGAAGGCGGCTTCGCTCAACCAGCATGTGCTGGGCTATGGCGCGCAGGCCGAAGCTGAATGGGCCGCGGCAGGCATTGCCGCGCCCGATCTGCCTGCCATGCGTCAATACCGGCTGGAGCGTATCCGCGCCGAGCTGAAGCGGCGCGGCTATGCCGGCGCCCTGCTCTACGACCCCGTCAACATCCGCTACCCCACCGACTCGACCAACATGCAGCTGTGGGTGGCGCACAACCCGACGCGGCATTGCTTTGTCGCCACCGACGGGCCGGTGGTGCTGTTCGACTATTTCTCCTGCGAGCATTTGTCCGACCATTCCGGCGTCGTCGACGAAGTGCGGCCGGCGGTATCCTGGATGTATCTTTATGGCGGCGAACTGACCGAGCAAAAGGTCCGCCGCTGGGCCGCAGGAATAGCCGATCTGGTGAAAGAGCATGGCGGCGGCAACAGCCGCATCGCCGTAGACCATATCAATCCGGAAGGCGTCGAGGAGCTGGCTCGCCTCGGCATTTCCATCGGCAATGGCGAAGCGGTGATGGAGAACGCGCGGCTGATCAAATCGCCGGACGAAATCCTCGCCATGCGCCGCGCCATCGCCGCCTGCGAGGCGGCGATGGGCGAGATGGAACAGGCGCTGAAGCCGGGGATTTCCGAAAACGAATTGTGGGCGGAACTGCACCGCGGCAACATCGCGCGCGGCGGCGAATGGATCGAGACGCGGCTGCTGACGTCAGGCCCGCGCACCAATCCGTGGTTCCAGGAATGCTCGTCACGCAAGATTGTATCAGGCGACCTCGTCGCCTTCGACACCGACCTTATCGGCCCCTACGGCTTCTGCGCCGACCTGTCGCGGACATGGCTGTGCGGCGATGCAAAGCCGACCAATGAACAGCGCGACCTGTTCCGTATCGCCGCCGATCAGATCGAGCACAACACGGCACTGATGCAGCCGGGCATCTCGTTTCGCGACCTCGTCGAGCGCTCGGCCGTGCCACCGGGAGACTGCTTCCCGACGCGATACGGCGTGCTCTATCATGGCGTCGGCCTGGCCGACGAGTATCCGACACTACCGCATGCCAGCGACTGGACATCGGACACGCCGGACGGCGTGCTGGAACCGGGCATGGTCCTGTGCGTGGAAAGCTATATCGGCCGGCTTGGCGGGCGCGAAGGCGTCAAGATCGAGGAACAGATCCTGATCACCGAGACCGGCAACGAACAGCTCTCAACCTACCCGTTGGATGCGAGGCTGCTCGGCTAGCCCGGCAAGGGCCTCGCGCAACGCCCCAACCGTCTTTTCCGGTGTCACCGCGGCGGTGATGTAAGGCAGGCCTTTGCGCCGCCCGGTCCAGCCGATGACCACCACCTTTTTCGCCGCCGGCTCGAAACGCTGCGCCAGTGCCCAGCTCTCGCAGTCGATGGCCGCTATATCGGCCTTGCCCTCGGCAATTGCCACGATCGAGGAACGGTGCCCACCGCTTTCGCTGCGCGAGGCAAAGAGGTCAAGGCTCTCGCCCATCGCCTCCAGGTCGCGCGTCAAACCGAGGAACCCCGACATCGAATCGAGGCTGTTGAAGGTGAAGCGCTTGCCACGGATGCGATCGAGTGGGACCAGCGGGCTGCCGTCATTGGGCGAGGCAACCGACGGCGCGCCATCCGCCAGCATGACGATAGCGCTGGAATAGAGCTCGCCCTGCCCGCCTTCGTAGGCGTCGTAGCTTGGCTGGGCGACCACCTGCACATGCCTGGACAGGCCGAGTTCCATCGGCCCCCAGCAGGTCTGCGCGAACAGCAGCGCCGGGTGCAGCCACAGTCTGTGAAAATCGAGTTCGTCCGGCGGCAATGTCGCTGGATCGGGTGCGATCAATGCACCGGCAGCATCACGAATTCCGCCCGGCACCGGCGGCAGGTCACCATTGCGACGCGCGATGGTTTCCGGCGCGTCAATGCCCTTTCCCCGGAAAGCATCGCGCAGCAGCACCCATTGCGCGTCGACCTCGCCGCGCACTTCGGGCCAATCATACATCGGCAACGCCGCAACTAATTCACTCATGCCGATATCAAATCATCATGTCTGGAAAAAGGATCGCAAAAACGCGGCGTCCAATCAGAATTGGCCGACACGGACCCCCGGATAGGCCGGATTATTCCTTGGGCGGCTCGGCGGGAACCGGCGCACTGCCAAGCCCGCTGATGCTGCGCGCCCTGATGCGCGGCTTGAAGGCCCTGCCCGGCTCGGCTTGACGCCGCAGCACCGGGTGCACGATCGGCTCTTTTGCCTTGAAGGCGTAAGCCTTGATCAGCGCGAAATAGTTCGGATAGGCATAGCCGTTGTTCATCCGCAGCCATTCCTCACGGCGGTCACGAAACAGCTTGGGTAGCTTGTACCAGGCCACGGTCGGGGTCTTGTGGTGGACGAAGTGCAGATTGTTGTTGAGGAACAGGAACGACAGCGGCGAACGCTCGACGATCACCGTGCGACCTTCCGGATGTTCCGACCATTGATGCTCGGCGAACGTGCGGATCGAGATCAGCGACTGGCCGAGCCAGACCGGCACGAGAATGTAAAGCCACAGCGGGATGCCGAAGCCGAACTGGACGATCGGCAGCACGACGGCAAGGCCGATCGCGTGCAGCAGCCACGCCTTGCGGATCGCCTTGTCGCCGGCGAACATCTGCTTGGCGTCGTCGATGAAGAAGCCGACGCAGGACAGCCACGGGCCGAGCACGAAGCGGCCGGCCATGGTGTTGTTGATCTTGAGCAGGAATTTCATCGTCGGCGGCAGCTCGTCATGCTGCCAGAGCGCCTGGTAATAACTCTCTGGATCGTCCAACGGGTCGGTCAGCCGCTCGTCGGCGTGGTGGCGCAGATGGATGGTCTTGAAGCGGCGGAACGGCCAGACCAGACCGATCGGCAGGAACACGAAGGCTTCGTTCACCCGCGCGTTGCGTGTCGGATGACCGTGCAGCACTTCGTGCATGATTGACGATTGCAGTGCAGCGGTGAAAGCCAGCACGGCGAGCGCCAGGACGGGATAGGATGGCCAGAGCAGAAAACCGGTGGCGAGCCATGTTGCGTAGCAGAAGAAGGCGAGTATCACGGTTGGCCACTCGATGGCCGGTACGCTGTGTCGCCTGATGCCCTTGCTCGTCATGCTATCGACCACTGTCCCTCAGTCGCCGGAACCCCAATTGGTTCCTGACAGTATTGTGTCAGGAGAAATGATTTCACTCAACGAGACAAGGTACACAAACTGTTGCGATTGCGCATTTTTGACCGCACATGTTATACATTGTAAACAGTTCTAGAGATTCATTTACGCCTGAGGCGCGCTCGGAAGCGATTCGGCGCAAATTTTTCCTCAATCGAGGTGGAGCCCGCACATGGACAAGCGCGACCTGTCGACGATCTTCCGCGAACGCCTGAAAATGCTCTTGACACGCTCCGACCTGAACCAGTCGGCCTTCGCGACCGCGGTCGGCATCGACCGCTCGGCGCTGTCGCAGCTGCTGTCGGGCGCCTCGACCCGCCTGCCCCGCGCCGAAACGCTGCTCAACATCGCCGCCGAGTTCAAAGTGTCGCTGGACTGGCTACTCGGCCTCAGCCAGGACGAGGGTCTCACCGGCGAAATCCGCGAGAGCCTGGAGATCGAGGAGGCACCCGACGGTTTCGACCGCACCCTGCTGGCCAAATGGCATGCCGAGGCGGCCGGCACCAAGATCCGCTACGTGCCGGCCGGCATCCCCGACCTCTTGCGCACCGAAGCACTGGTCGACTACGAAGCCGGCATCACCAACAAGAGCCGCCTGGCGCAAGCCGGAGAAACGCAATACCGCATCGACTACAACAGGCGGCCGGAAACCGACATGGAAGTCTGCATGCCGCGCCACACGCTGGAGATCTTCGCCCGCGGGCTGGGTGTCTGGGACCGTTTCCCCGAAGCCGACCGGCGCGCCCAGTTGCTGCACATGGCGACGCTGCTCGACGACCTCTACCCGACCTTCCGGCTGTTTCTCTATGATGGGCGGATGCGCTATTCGATCCCCTACACCATCTTCGGCCCCTATCGTGCCGCCATCTATGTCGGCGACATGTATCTGGTGCTCAACGCCACCCAGCCGATCCAGACGCTGATCCAGCATTTCGACAATCTGATCCGGGCTGCCGACATCAATGCGCACGAGGCGTCCGGCTTCGCACACAGACTGGCCGGCATGTCGTTCCCAACAGGAACTGTCTGATTTTCGGCAGCCAAGATCACCACCGCGCCATGGCTCAAGGCGCCGCATGGGCGAATCCGTCCTAGCTATTCATTGACTACACATAAAGACTTCTTTATATCCTTATTCGACTTCGAAACGTGAAAGCCAATCCGATGACGACCACCAACCCGATCGATGCGCTGCTGGCTGAAAAGGGCGTGCTGCTGGCCGATGGCGCCACCGGCACCAATTTGTTCGCCATGGGTCTGGAGGCTGGCGAGGCACCCGAGCTGCTGAACGAGACGGCGCCCGACACCATCACCAGCCTGCACCAGAATTTCGTCGATGCCGGCGCCGACATCATCCTCACCAACTCGTTCGGCGGCACCCGTCACCGCTTGAAGCTGCACCATGCGCAGGACCGCGCGCATGCGCTGAACAAGCGCGCCGCCGAGCTTGCTCGTGCCGTTGCCGACAAGGCCGGCCGCAAGGTGATCGTCGCCGGCTCGATCGGACCGACCGGCGAATTGCTGGTGCCGCTTGGCGCCATGACCTATGACGAGGCGGTCGACGCCTTCGCCGAGCAGATCGAGGGTCTCAAGGAAGGCGGCGCCGAAGTTGCCTGGATCGAGACAATGTCGGCTCCAGACGAGATCCGCGCCGCTGCCGAAGCGGCGATCCGCGTCGGCCTGCCCTACACCTACACCGGTTCGTTCGACACCGCCGGCCGCACCATGATGGGCCTGCTGCCCAGGGATATCCACGGCGTCGTCGACGGCTTATCGCAGGCGCCGCTCGGCGTCGGCGCCAATTGCGGCGTCGGCGCGTCCGATATCCTGGCCTCGCTGCTCGACATGACCGAGGCGAAGCCGGAGGCGACGGTGATCGTCAAGGGCAATTGCGGCATTCCCGAATTCCGCGGCACCGAAATCCATTATTCCGGCACACCCGAACTGATGGCCGACTATGTCAGGCTCGCCGTCGATGGCGGCGCCAAAATTATCGGCGGCTGCTGCGGCACCTCGTTCCAGCACCTTGCCGCGATGCGCAAAGCGCTCGACGCGCACACCAAGGCGGATCGTCCGACGGTTGCCGCGATCGTCGAGCGCATCGGTCCGATGCGCAACAAGGTGGCGACGGAAAACACCGCCGAGACCAGCGAAGCCCGCCGCGAGCGCCGCCGCAGCCGGGCCTGACCTTATCGGTTTCGATTATTCGCTGTTGTCGGCGTAGCTCGACTGCGCCGACTTGAAGTCGACCACATTGTCGCCGCGCATCGTCATCAGCGCGCCGGATGAAACCGGATCGGTGATCTGCTCCAGCATGATGCGAAAGCGGTCGTTGGTCAGCGCCGACATAGCGGTGTGGCGCGCCTGCGCGACATCGTCGCTGATACGCCTGGATTCGGATGATGGGGCTGATGAAACCGCCGAGGCGTCCCGCGCCGGGGGTGTCGAGTTGGCGATAGTCCTGATCTGCAATTCCGGCTCCCTCAAGCCCCGTAGGCATGGCCTGTGTAACAAGAGGGAGTTGCGATCCGGTACCAGAAAAGCGGCGCAATTTAACGACCCGGAAAATCCGCGAAAAAAGGCCGGCAAGGGAATGAATCCCTCGCCGGCCTGCCTCACCCGCCCGCGGTCGATTTCCCGTATCAGAACGATCCCATCTGAAAGAAACCGGCCGTCATCACCACTACCGGTTACCGCCCAGCGCCGAGGCAAGGCGCACAAGCGAGAGGAACTCGGACCTGTACCCAAACGGGTCGGCTCCTCGAGCGGCAGTGGCGATCTCCATGATCTTGTCGTAACCGAACTTCGCGGTCGCATCCTGGTCGCGCAGCTTCTGGCCGAAGGCGGCGACCGCGACGGAGAAGCGCTGGTCGGTGCTGGCCTGGTCGAAGGACGAAATCTCGTTGGCCGAGGTCACCGGCGTGGTGATCAGCTTCGAGACGTCTTCATTCGGAAGCTTGTAGCGGATCTTGACGAAGGCATATTCGTCCGCGTTGGCGACGCCGCCATTGTCCACCGACGCCTGACCATAACGCAGCGCGTCGATCTGCTCGCCGCCGCTGCCCTTTGGCGTGATTTCATAGATCGCGGTAACGGAATGGCCCGAACCAATGTCGCCGGCATCGACGCGGTCATTGTTGAAATCCTCGCGGTTCAAGGCGCGGGTCTCGTAGCCGATCAGGCGATATTCCGAGACCTTGTTCGGGTTGAACTCGACCTGGATCTTCACGTCCTTTGCGATGGTGAACAACGTCGACGAGGCATCCTCGACCAGCACCTTTTCGGCCTCGGCCAGCGTATCGATATAGGCGGCGGTGCCGTTGCCGTTCTGGGCAATGGTTTGCATCATCTGGTCGTTCAGATTGCCGCGGCCGAAGCCGAACACCGACAGGAAGACACCGGTCTTGCGCTCTTTTTCGATCAGCCGCTTCAGATCGTCGTCGTCGGTCTGGCCGACATTGAAGTCGCCGTCGGTGGCGAGCATCACCCGGTTGACGCCGTCCTTGACGAAGGATTTTTGCGCCAGCCTGTAGGCTTCCTTGATGCCCGCCTCGCCGGCCGTGCTGCCGCCGGGCGTCAGATTGTCGATGGCGTTGAGGATCTTGTCCTTTTCGGACGCCTTGGTCGGCTCCAGGACTGTGCCGGCGTCACCGGCATAGGTGACGATCGAAATGGTGTCGTCGGCCTTCAGCTTGCTGACCAGCAGCCGGAAGGCCGATTTGAGCAGCGGCAGCTTGTCCGGCTCGTCCATCGAGCCCGAGACATCGATCAGGAAGACCAGATTGGCCTTCGGCTGCTCGGTCGGCTTGACGTCAAACCCCTTGATGGCGACATGCATCAGCCTGGTCCGCGTGTTCCACGGCGTCGGCATCACGCTGACGGTCGAGTTGAACGGGGTCGAAGCCGACTCCGGACCCTTCCAGTCATAGGGGAAGTAGTTGATCATCTCCTCGACACGCACCGTATCGGCCTGCGGCAGGTAGCCCTGCTTCAGCGAGCTGCGCACGAAGGAATAGGAGGCCGTGTCGACGTCGATCGAGAAGGTCGAGACCGGGTCCTCGAGTGCCGCATGCACCGGATTGGTCTTGAAATCCTCGATACGGTCGCGATTTTCCTCCTGCGGCAGCATCTGGTCGGCCGGCGCCATAGCCGGCTGCTGCGGCGCCATCAGCTTCGACTCCGCCGCCATGCGGGCTCGCGAGGTGCTGGGTACACTTGCAGCGCCATCCAGTGCGAATTCACCTGTCGGTGCCGGTGGCGCAGGCTCGGCCAGCACACCGCGCTCCAGCGCATTTTGTTGTGCAGCGCCCCCAGCAACGGTCGATTCGGATTTCTGCGGCGAGGCCGGCGCCACAAGCGCATCGGTGGCGTCGCGGCTTTCCACATCGGCGTCCGCCTTCTTGTCCTTCTCCAACTCGCCGCGAGCCGGCTTCGGCTCGGCGGTCGTCGGCTTCACCGTCGTCGGCTTGTCGGCCAGCGTCTCGCTGATCTTCTCGTCGCCGCCGAATTTGGGCGGCTGTTCCCTCAGCAAATGGAAGGTGGCGTATCCGGCGATCGGCAGGGCGACGAGCCCGGCAAGGGCCGGCGTGGCAATAAGTTTCTTTTGCATGATCTCGCTCCAGAGCTTTTGTGCTCGCTCTGTGAGACGAAGCCCGCCAACCGATCCTTGGGAGACAGCAGAAATATTTTCCTGATCATAGGCGCGCAGGGCGGCCTCGAAGGCACGTGCCTTGGCATCCTTGGCGGGCGCCGGTGCTGCGATATCGCGCAGTCTGTTGAGTTCATTGTCGTCGACCATGGTCACACTTCCCCGGCCGCGCGCATCAGCGTCTTCAGCCGTTTCTTCGCTTCATGGATGTGCCAGGAAACCGTTGTCTCCGAGATCGCCATCGCCTCGGCGGCGGCCGCGTGGCTCAATCCTTCGCCATAGACCAAAAGCACGGCGTCGCGCTGCTTGTCCGGCAATTGCCGCACCGCGGCCCATAGCGCTTCGGCGGGGTCTTCCGGTTCGATCGACGCCTCGCCCGAGATCAGTGCATGGACGCAATAGGCCTCTGTCTTGACTGTCTCGCGGGCGGATTTGCGCATCATGTCGCGCGCGGCGTTCAGGGTCACGGAATAGAGCCATGTGGTGAAGGCGCCGCCGCCGCGATAGTCGCGGATCGCCTTGCCCAGCCTGACGCAGACTTCCTGGGCTATGTCTTCGGCATCGGCCTTCCTGCCGCACCAGCGATAGGCAGCGCGATAGACGAAGTCATAGTGCCTTTCCAGCAATGTGCTGAAGGCCCCCCTGTCTCCGCCCTTCGCCCGCCCGATCAGTTCGGCGTCGGAGGCTTCGCTCTCATCCAGCATCATCGCCATCATTTGCCTGTTGGACGAAGGCTAATGGCTAATCCTTGGGGCAATGGAAAGATTTTTTTGGAAACCGCCGGATCGTGACCGCCGGCACCCCGCTTGACACATCCATATCTCGGCGGTTATACGTCAATCAATAGCCACCGGGTTATCGATCCAAAATGAACAACGCTCACGACGTCCTCTTCAGAACGCTCTCCGATCCGACGCGTCGTGCGATCTTCGAGCGCCTGTGCCGGCAAGGCGAGCAGACGGTCGGTGCCCTGACGGCTCAGTCGGGGGTCTCGCAGCCGGCGGTGTCGAAGCATCTCGGCGTGCTCAGGCAGGCCGGGCTCGTGCGTGACCGCCATCAAGGACGGCAGACCCATTATAGCGCCCAGCTCGCAGCACTTTCCCCGCTGACCGACTGGACGAACCAGATGAATGCGTTCTGGCAGAGCCGGTTCGATGATCTCGAAAATTTGCTCAAAAGAATGGACCAATGACCAACATCGCGACCGAAACGCGCTCCGTCATCGTCGAACGTGAGATCCCCTATCCGCCGGAAAAAATCTGGCGCGCGCTGACCCAGCCGCATCTCATCGAGGAATGGTTGATGAAGAACGACTTCCAGCCAGTCGTGGACCACCGTTTCAAGCTGCGAAAGGAACCGCAACTTGACGTGAGCATCGTTGTCGACTGTCAGGTAACAGCCGTCGAGCTGAACAAGACACTGTCCTACACGTGGCAGGCCTATGGCCTTGAGAGTGTCGTCACCTGGACTCTCCTGCCGACCAGCACGGGCACCCGGTTGCGCATGGAACAGTCCGGCTTCCGGCCGGATCAGGAGCAGGCGTACCGGGGCGCGACGAGCGGGTGGCGGCAGTACCTTGCAAATCTGAGTCAAGTCCTGGCGCGGATAGATTGAAACCCGCCGGTGCGGATCGGTGGTCCGCGTCGGCTGTTTTGACAGGAGGAACTATTGGACTGGAACATGTGGGTTCGGCAAATTCATCGCTGGCTGTCGATCATCTTTACGCTGACCGTCATCGCCAACTTCGCCACCATGGCATTCGGGCAGCCTCCCGCCTGGGTGGTCTACTCGCCGCTCCTGCCGCTCTTCCTGCTGCTGTTCAGCGGCCTGTACATGTTCGTGCTGCCCTATGCCGCCAAGGGACGCGGCGCGCAGCGTGCGCGCGGATAGGAGTGGGTAGAATGGTCAAGACACAGGGTCAATTGACCAAGGCTGCGCCAGTGCTGCTCTCGGGCGGCAACCCGCAAATCGCCAAGGGCGATGGTGACGCCCCGGTGCAGGCCTATATCGCTGCGATGCCGGGTTGGAAGCGCGGCCTGGGCGAACGCCTCGACGCGCTCATCGAGCGCAACGTGCCGGACGTCCGCAAAGCCGTGCGATGGAACTCGCCCTTCTACGGCATCGAAGGCCAGGGCTGGTTCGTGTCGTTTCATGTCTTCACCCACTATTTGAAGGTGACCTTTTTCAGTGGCATCTCATTGCAGCCGATCCCACCAGGCGGCACGGCAAAGAGCAAGGATGTGCGCTGGATCGACATCCGCGAAGACCAGTTCGACGAGGCGCGGATGGCGGACTGGGTCAAGCAGGCGGCCGCGCAGCCCGGCTGGATCCCGTAACGGCCGAATAACACACAGGAGAAAGAGCGATGAAGATCAAGCTGACCAGCGTGTATGTGGACAACCAGGAAAACGCACTGCGCTTCTACACCGACGTGCTGGGCCTCGCCAAAAAAGCCGATTTCAGCAACGGGCCTTTTCGCTGGCTGACAGTGATCTCAGCCGACGAGCCTGATGGAACCGAGCTGCAACTCGCGCTCAACGACAACCCGGCCGCCAAGGCCTATCAGGAAGCCATCTTCGAGCAGGGCCAGCCCGCGATCATGTTCTTCACCGACGACGTCAAGGGCGACTACGAGCGCATCAAGGCGAAGGGCGGCGCGTTCACCATGCCGCCGACCGAGGTGACCGGTTCGACCATCGTCCAGCTGAACGACAGCTGCGGCAATCTCGTTCAGATCACCCAACTGACGCGCTGGTGACAGGCAGCGGTTGAACGCGTCGAGGCACAGGAAGGCACCCAATGACCCCCTCGCAACAAATCGACCAATTGATCGCTGGCCTCTCGGACTGGCGCGGCGAGACGCTCGCCCGCATCCGCAAGACCATCCTTGCAGCCGACCCGGACATCGTCGAGGAGTGGAAGTGGATGGGCAGCCCGGTATGGTGCCTCGACGGCAACATCGTGGTCGGCAACGCCCACAAAGACAAGGTGAAGCTGACCTTTTCCCATGGCGCCAGCCTGCCGGACCCCGACAAGCTGTTCAACAACGGTTTTGGCGGCAAGGTGTGGCGGGCAATCGACATGTTCGAGGGCGAAAAGCTCGACGAGGGCGCCCTGAAAGACCTCGTCCGTGCCGCCATCGATTACAACCAGGCCAAAAAGAAGAAGAAGGCGGCTGCTGGGACGAAGCCACGGACGTAAGTCTAGGCCGCCTGCCCCGCCACCCAGCCCGATGACCATGCCCACTGGAAATTATAGCCGCCCAGCCAACCCGTGACATCGACGACTTCGCCGATGAAAAACAGGCCCGGCACGGATTTCGCCTGCATCGTCTTCTGGTCCAGCCCGTTGGTGTCGACCCCGCCCAGCGTCACTTCGGCGGTGCGGTAGCCCTCCGAGCCGGCAGGCTTGATGCGCCAGTCATTGACTGCGGCAGTTATGGTTTTCATCTGGGCGTCGGAAAGATCGGCAAGGTTGCCGTCGATCCCGGTGCGCTCGGCGATCGACTGCGCAAGCCGCTTCGGCAGATGATTTGCCAGCACCGTCTGTACCGCTTGCCGCCCATTGCTTCGCTTGGCCACGCGGATGAGGTCCGCCACGTCAACTCCCGGCAGCATGGCGATGCGGATTTCATCGCCCTCGCGCCAATAGGACGAGATCTGCAGGATGGACGGTCCGCTGACGCCGCGATGCGTGAACAGCATCGCTTCGGAGAACCGCGTCTTGCCGCAGGCGACTTCCGCGTCCACGGCATTGCCGGCCAGCGGCGCCAGCCGCTCGAGCGTGTTTGCGTCGAAGGTCAGCGGAACCAGCGCCGGCCGCGTTTCGACGATGGCAAGGCCGAACCGTTCGGCAAGCTCATAGCCGAAACCGGTCGCCCCCATCTTGGGGATCGACTTGCCGCCACAGGCCACGACCAGCGACTGGCAAGTAACCAAGCCTGTGGAGAGGGTGAGCGCAAACCCCTCCACGGTTTTGCGGGCATCCTCAACGCTGGTCGAGAGCGCCAGCTCCACGCCCCTGCCCTGCATTTCCGAGACCAGCATGTCGATGATCTGGCGCGCCGAGCCGTCGCAAAACAGCTGCCCCAACGTCTTCTCGTGATAGGCAATGCGGTGGCGTTCGACGAGGGCGATGAAATCGCGCTGCGTGTGGCGGCTGAGCGCCGAAATGCAGAAATGCGGATTGCCCGACAGAAAATTCTTCGGGCTGGCATGGATGTTGGTGAAATTGCACCGGCCGCCGCCGGAGATGCGGATCTTCTCGCCAGGCATTGCCGCATGATCGAGGATCAGCACCGAACGGCCGCGCTTGGCCGCCTCCACGGCGCACATCATTCCGGCGGCACCCGCGCCGATGATCACGACATCATAGGATTGCATCAGGCTATTCGTTTCCGCTCGACCCACTCACATGGGGCCGCGCCATTTGTGCTGCCTGATACCACTTTGGCCCGACAGTTTTCTAGCAATTCCGTCCCAGCAGCATGGTGATCTGGAGGGTGACGATTGTGGTGAACAGCCCGGGATCACTGAAAGCCCTCGCGGACAGCATTGCCCCATGAACCGATGCCATCAGCATCTGGGCCTCCTCCTCCGGCCGGTTGTTCAAGCGGAACAAGTCCTGCTCCATTCCAGCCCGCAGCACCGACGTAAGCCATCCCGCGAGATTTTGGAAATGGGCACGAACGCGTGATGCGACCTCTTCCGGCAGCATCTGCATCTCGCCGGCGAGCATCGCGCAGACGCAGAAGGACGGCGAGGCATCGCGAATGCATGTCCGCCAATAGTTCATGTAGGACTGCAGTTGTTCAGCAGGGCTTGAGAGTTCTCCCCGGAGAGACTCCAAACCCACTTCGGCCTGCCGCCTGTAACGATCCACCAGCACCGAAACCAGCTCGGCCTTCGTCGGAAAATGATGGTGGATGCTCGCCTTCCTGATCCCGATGGCAGCCGAGATATCGGCATAGCTGAACCCGTTGTAGCCTCCCGCGACGATGAGAGACTGCGCGACATCGAGGATCTTTTCTGAAGTCGAAGCCATTGATTCCATATCGCTGCCTACCTTCTGGTAGGCGAACTGTCAAGGTTATGCATCGTTCCCGATTCTCACAGGGAGGTGTCCGGAGATCGGGTTGACTTAGAGGTTTTGGCTACCTACTAATAGGTAGATAGCAATAAGAAATCTGCCGATGCAAAACCAATCTTTCACCCAGTCCGGATGGCTACGATCCTATTATTTCGTACGCGCCATATTTTCTATCGCCTGGGTTGCTGCCGCCATCCTATTCAACGGGCAACCCGGTCCCACCGCGCTTCTGCTCGTGATCTACCCCGCATGGGACGCCCTCGCCAATCTGGTTGACGCCAGGGTAAATGGCGGCCTGAAAGCCAACTCGTCCCAGGCATTGAACGTCGTGGTCAGCCTGATAACGACGCTCGCTGTCATCGTGGCGGTCGCCAACAGCATGTATGCCGTTCTGGCCGTGTTTGGGGTTTGGGCGATCCTCTCGGGCCTGCTACAGCTGAACACGGGATTAAAGCGTTGGCGCTACCAAGGCGCACAATGGGCGATGATCCTGAGTGGTGCGCAGTCGGCCCTCGCTGGCGGCTTCATGATCAGCCGATCCCTCGGCACGGCTGCGCCGACGATTCTGGACATCGCCCCTTATGCCGGGTTCGGCGCGTTTTACTTTCTGCTCTCCGCAATTTGGCTTGTCGTAGCAGCCTATCGCAAGGCAAACGCCTAGGCGCAGCCTGATCCGGCGGCGGCAAGGTGAACAGTCATCTGCCGCCGTCGAAAGGGCAAGCATCGCTCACTCTTCGCCGCATCGGCTGCCATTCTGGTTCAAAGTCACGTAGCGTCCTGCTCAGGGGCGCGACCCCTGACCTTAGATCAGCGTCTCGGCGAACAACGTCGTCAGCCGCTTCCAATGGCGTTCGGCACCCGCGGCATTGAAAACGCTATGATCGGGCACGCACCAGCCATGCGCCATGCCGGCATAGTTCTCGATGACGTGGTCGACTTCCGCAACCCGCAACGCTTCCTCCAATCGCATCGATTGTTCCGGCGGGAAACTTCTGTCGACACCCGACATGCCGATATAGACGCGCGCCTTGATGGAGGCTGCCTTACGATGCGGGCTGTCGGCGGCGTCGCTGGCCAGATTGCCGCCATGGAAGCTTGCCGCCGCCTTGATCCTGTCGGGATAGGTTGCAGCCGCATTCAGTGCCCGGCCGCCACCCATGCAATAGCCGACGGTACCGATCGGCCCGGTGATGCCTTCCGCCGCAAGCGCGTCGAGGAATGCACCGCTGTCGCTGATGGTCATCTCCTGCGTCGTGCCGGTGACCAGCGCCATCAGCGCTGTCTTGGTCTTTTCCTCGACGAACGCGGTCTTGGCGTCGAACGGCCCGTAAGGCGCGTTGCGGTAGAACAGGTCGGGCACCAGCACCGCATAACCTTCATTCGCCAGCCGCTCGGCCAGGCTGTCGAGCGCCGGTCGCGGACCGAAGGCGTCCTGATAGAGAATGACGCCGGCCTTGGCAGGAGATGCGTTTGCCGAGTGAAAAAGCCCTGCTTTGGCAACGCCATCCCTGGTCTTGATCTGCAGGTCCTGCTTCGTCATCGCCCGCTCCGTTCGATTGATGCGCGATACATATCCGGCCAAGCCGATACGGCAAGGCGTTCCCTGAACCTGACAGTCAACATTTCGTGCAGGATTGCGTGACGCTATTGCTCGCCCTCGCGCACGGTCCGCGCGCCGACATGCAGCGCACGGCCGGCACCGAGCCCCATGATGGCTACGCCAAGCCCGAGCGCGACGAACAGGAACGCCGTCCCCGAAAAACTGCCGGTCCAATCGCGGATCAGGCCCACCAGCAGCGGGCCGAATGCCGCCAGTACATAGCCGACGCCTTGCGCCATGCCTGAAAGATGCGCGGCGACATGCGAATCCGGCGAACGCAGCACGATCAAGCTCATGGCAGCCGCGATAAGGCCCCCCTGCCCAATGCCTTGCAGGACCGCCCAGAACAGCACCGTCGAGGTCGGCGCAAAGAGAATGCCGAGCAGCGCGATCACCGCCGTGGCAACGAGCGCCACATTGATGCCGCGCTGGTCCTTCAGCCGCATCGCAAAGGATGGCACGGCGAGGCACGTGATGACCTGCGCCATCACCGACACCGAAACCATCGCACCGGCGGTGGCCGCGTCAAAGCCGCGCTCGCGCAGGATCGGCGCCAGCCAGCCGAAGATGCAATAGGCAAGTGCCGACTGCAGCCCCATGAACAGCGTCACCTGCCAAGCCAGGCGATCGCGCCAAAGCCCGACGACGTGAAAGCCGCGATGACTGACCTGCCGACGGCTGCCCAGCGCCTGCGGAATCCAGATCAAAAGCACGACCAATGTAGGCACCGCCCAAGCAGCGAGTGCCCCGGACCATGAACCGGTGACAAAATGCTCGATCGGCAGCGTGAAGCCCGCGGCGGCGGCCGAACCGGCGCAGAGCGCCATGGTGTAGAGCCCGGTCATGACAGCGGCCCTGTCGGCGAAATCGCGCTTCACCAGGCCCGGCAGCAGCACATTGCCGATGGCAATCGAGCCGCCGGCCAGGAAGGTGGCGACAAACAGCAGGGGAACCGTACCGAACCAGCGCAGCCCTGTTCCCAGCACCAGCAGCGCGAGTGCACCCAGTAAAGTGCGTTCGGCCCCGTAGCGCTGCGCAAGCCTTGGCGCGAAGGGCGCGAACAGGCCGAGGCACAGGACGGGCAGCGTCGTCAGCAGGCTCGCGCCCGTCGTCGAAAGACCGGTTGCCTGCATCACCTCGGGCAACAGCACCGACAGGCTGGAAAACAGCGGCCTCAAGCTGAAGGCGATCAGCACAAGGCTTGCGCCAAGCACGATGCGCGCCGCACGGCTGCGCAGTTCAGGCGGCTGCGGCATGGGCAGGCTGTCGGCCTCGGCATCGATGAGTTCCAGACCCTCGACCTCGGCCTTCGGATCAGGCTGACGAAAACTCTGGTTCATTGCGAAAGCAGTCTTTCAAGTTGGGCAAGCACCGGCGCCATGAAGGCTCGGACGGCGGCAACGGCGCGCTCGGGATCGCTCGCGGCAATGGCGTCGACGATTGCCGCATGCGCCTGGTGGTCCGGTTCGGGCAGATCGCCGTCGATGGTGGCATGGATGGTCTCGGTGATGGCGGCGGTGAAGAAGTCATAGAGCTCCATCATCGCCCTGTTGCCGGACGCCGCGACGACGGATTTGTGGAAAGCAAGATCGCGCCGGATGAAGGCTTCGCTTCCGCCGTCGGCGACGGTGCCGCGCGCGGCAAGCAATTGCCGCATCCGCTCGAGGTCGGCTGGCGTGTGACGCAAGGCGGCGAGCCTCGCGGCCTCGAGGTCCAGCGCCGCCCGCGCCTCCCACTGATCGCGCAAGCCGCTGCGTTTGACCCGGTCAAGCGCGGCAGAAGTATCGACGGCGGAGCGCACATAGGTGCCCGAGCCCTGACGCGTATTCAGCAACCCCTGCGAGACCAGCACCCGCACCGCCTCGCGGACGGTGCCCCGACTGACCGACAGAAGGTCGGTCAGAGCTGCCTCGTTGGGGATACGCTCGCCGACACCCCAGCGGCCGCTGACGATTTCAGCCCGCAGGCTCTCGGTGGCGCTGTCGGTGAGATTGGTTCGGATAGCAGGTTGCATCGGCCTATTCATCAAGTCATCAGATGACTTGATGAATAGGCTTGCTTCTAACTGCCGTCAAGATGCTCGAAGCGAACGAGCACCACGTAATGGGAATGGATCAGTTGGTGGCTCGTGCGAAGCTCGCCATGTGGTAGGCCTGAACCTCCGGCGGATAGCGATACTCCGTGCCATAGGGGCACGCATTGCGATCAAGGCAGCCGCCGCTGCGGCAAGGCGAGCCGCCGGCTCCACGCACATGCGTCAGGCAGGATTGATAAGCAAATCCTTGCGCGGAATAGGCGTCGGCCGGACAAGATTTCAGGCAAGGTTTCTCGACGCAGCTATCGCAAAGGTGAGGCGCCGTTTCGCCGGCTTGAATCGGAAGCTCGTCCTCGAACAGCAGCGCACCGCGATAGGCATGCCATAGCCCGTATTGCGGATGCATGAGGATGCCGAGCGGCGACGGCTTCAGTCCCTCCGCCCGCATCGCCCATTGCTGAAACGGCAGATAAGGTCTGTCGGAAGGGGAAACGGCTCGCGCCCCGAATGCCTCGGCCACGGCTCCGATCACTTCGCGCGACCACGTGTCGAGCGGATTGGCGATGGTCTGCGATTGCTTGTCGATCCAGCGCAGGAAATGCGGCCAAGGCGCTGCACCCGCCTGCCCGACCAGCAGGACGGATTTGACGGGAGCACCTGAGAGGTCGGCAAACGGGGTTTCGCTCGCTCCGCACTTGAAGCCGCCGCGCAGGATGAGGCCATGGGCCGAAAGCACGGTCGCGATGTCCTCAACCCGGCGCCCCGCGGCAATCATTCCTTCTTGACCGGATCGGAGAACGCGCTCCGCCAGACTTCCTTGTGGATGATGTTGGCGACTTTAGCCCCGCCTGACTCGGGCTCCTTTCAAGTGAAGGCGTCGGGCATCGACCCCTTCTTCTTGGCGATGAAGTCCTGCAACGCTTCGTCGATGCTCGGATCGAGATACGGCGCCTCGTAGCTTTCCAGCCAGCGGCGGGCAAGTTCGTTGGCACGCTGCGGCGCGGTCTTCTCGCCTTCGGCCAGCCACTGCTCGTAGGAATTGTTGTCGGCGATGTTGGAGCGGTAGAAGGCGGTCTGGAAATTGGCCTGGGTGTGGTCGCAGCCGAGATAGTGGCTGCCGGGGCCGACCTGGCGGATGGCGTCCATCGCCTGGCCGTTTTCCGACAGGTCGACGCCCTCGGAAAACTTCTGCGTCATGCCGAGCTGATCGATGTCCATCATGAACTTCTCATAACAGGACGCGAGCCCGCCCTCGAGCCAGCCGGCAGAGTGCAGCACGAAGTTGGTGCCGGCCAGGATGGTCGAGTTCAGCGTGTTGGCGCTTTCATAGGCCGCCTGAGCATCCGGAACCTTGGACGCGCAGAGCGAGCCGCCGGTGCGGAACGGCAGGCCCAGCCGACGCGCCAGCTGTGCGGCGCCATAAGACACCAGCGACGGCTCCGGCGTGCCGAAGGTCGGCGCTCCCGACTGCATCGAAATCGACGAGGCGAAGGTGCCGAACAGCACCGGCGCGCCGGGACGGATCAACTGCGTGAACGAGGCGCCGGCCAGCACTTCGGCCAGGACCTGCGTCAGCGTGCCGGCCACCGTCACCGGGCTCATCGCGCCGGCAAGGATGAACGGCGTGACGATGCAGGCCTGGTTGTGGCGCGCATAGACTTTCAGCGCGCCGAGCATGGTCTCGTCGAACACCATCGGCGAGTTGGCGTTGATCAGGCTGGTCAGCACCGTGTTGTTCTCGACGAAATCGTCGCCGAACACGATCTTGGCCATGGCGACGGTGTCTTCGGCGCGTTCCGGCGCGGTCACCGAGCCCATGAACGGCTTGTCGGAATATTTGATGTGGCTGTAGATCATGTCGAGGTGGCGCTTGTTGACCGGCACGTCGACTGGCTCGCACACCGTGCCGCCCGAATGGTGGATCGACGGCGCCATATAGGCGAGCTTCACGAAATTCTGGAAATCCTCGATCGTCGCATAACGCCTGACGCCATCGAGGTCACGCACGAAGGGCGGACCGTAGACCGGCGCAAAGACGGTGGCATTGCCGCCGATCTGCACCGAGCGCTCGGAATTGCGCGCATGCTGGGTGTAGACGGACGGCGCGGTCTTGAGCAGCGAACGGCACAGCCCCTTCGGAAAGTGCACGCGCTCGCCCTTGACGTCGGCGCCGGCCTCTTTCCACAGTTGAAGCGCTTCCGCGTCATCACGGAAGATGATGCCGATCTCCTCGAGCACCGTGTCGGTGTTCTTTTCGATCAGCGCCAGGCCTTCCTCGTCCAGCACCTCGTAAACGTTGATCTTGCGTTTGATGTAGGTGAGCTGCGTACCCGGGCCACCGCCCGAACGTGCTGCCCGCCGGGCTGCAGCCCCGCCGCTGGCGCCACGCCCACGTCGCGCGTTTGACGCTTCCTGATCGACTGCCGCGTGTTCGCTCATGGTGGCTCTTCCCTAAATCTGTTCTTGTCTGGAATCCATAGCGGCTGCATCTCGCCGCTTCTTGCCGATCGTAGCCATGCACCCTATTCGAAACGGCCCGCCAGCGCCAACGCCTGTCGCAAAATCGACAAGAATTCCAAGAGAGTTACGGTCGCTTTCCTTTTGCGGGAAGTCGCAAATCAGCTATGGATACCTGCCCCCAGCGGGTTAGGTATGAACGCGAATATTTTGTGCCTTGCGACGCACGTCGCGATGCCGGCAGGAGCTCGATACAAATGGCCGACGACGAGATCATCCTTTCCGAACTTTCCGACGACGAGTTGGTGCAGCAGATGCACGACGATCTCTATGACGGGCTGAAGGAAGAAATCGAGGAAGGCACCAACATCCTGCTCGAGCGCGGCTGGGTGCCCTACAAGGTGCTGACCGAGGCGCTGGTCGAAGGCATGCGCATCGTCGGCGAGGATTTTCGCGACGGCATCCTGTTCGTGCCCGAAGTGCTGTTGTCGGCCAATGCGATGAAGGCCGGCATGTTCATCCTGCGTCCGCTGCTCGCCGCCACCGGCGCGCCGAAGCAGGGCAAGATGGTCATCGGCACCGTCAAGGGCGACATCCACGACATCGGCAAGAATCTCGTCGGCATGATGATGGAAGGTGCAGGCTTCGACGTCATCGATCTCGGCATCAACAATGCGGTCGAGAAATATCTCGATGCGATCGAACAGCACCAGCCGGACATCATCGGCATGTCGGCACTTTTGACCACGACCATGCCCTACATGAAGGTCGTCATCGACACGATGAAGGAAAAGGGCATCCGCGACGACTATGTCGTGCTGGTCGGCGGCGCGCCGCTGAACGAGGAATTCGGCAAGGCCGTCGGCGCCGATGCCTATTGCCGAGACGCGGCGGTGGCGGTCGAGACCGCCAAGGACTACATGAAGCGCAAGCACAATGTGCGCGCTTCGGCCTGATTGGCCAATTCAGAATGGACAACAGGAAGCCGCGCCTTGCAGCGCGGCTTTTTTGTTCCCAGATGAAGAAGTACGGGCGCGGAGATCAGGGATTGTTGACGGTGTCCTCGACCGCATTGGCGGTTGATTTGACGTCCTTGCCGACGCCACGGACGGTGTTCGCACAAGCCGTGAGGGCCAGGGCGCAGGTCAAGATGGCAATTGGCGTGATGCGTAGCAGTTTCATGGACGGTGTCTCCCTCAATAGATAAATTAGCAGATAAATTAGCGCTACAGCAACGAAGGCCGGCTCGACGGGTTCCATGGCCAAGACGCAAAAAACGAAACCGAATCAAGACGACAGGCTGCTCGTTATCGCCTGTGGGATGATTGCGCGCGAAATTCTGGCCGTCAAGGAACAGCTCGGACTGGATCACCTCGACCTGACCTGCCTGCCGGCGGAATTCCATTTCTACCCGGACCGCATCGCTCCGGCCATGGACAAGGCAATCGAAAAGGCCAAGGCCGAAGGCTACAGCAACATCTTCGTCGGCTATGCCGATTGCGGCACCGGCGGCCTGCTCGACAGGGTCTGCGAGAAGCATGGCGTCGAGCGCATGGCCGGCCCGCATTGCTTCGCCTTCTACCAGGGCATGGAGGCCTACGCGAAGGTCGCAGACGACGACATGATGTCGTTCTACATGACCGACTTCCTCTGCCGGCAGTTCGACGCCTTCTTCATGAAGCCGCTCGGCCTCGACAAGCACCCGGAACTGATCAAGGACTATTTCGGCAACTACGAGAAGCTGATCTATCTGGCCCAGACCAATGATCCGGAACTCGACAAGGTCGCCGAAAAGGCCGCCAAAATGCTCGGTCTCGTTTATGAACGCCGCGCCACTGGCTACGGCGACCTGACGGTCGGAATGGCGCAGGCGGCTGCACACGCCTGAAGCAATTCTTGACCCGCTATGCTCCAACCCTGGATGACAGGCCATCGAGAACGGGTAAGTTGTGCGCCACAAGGCAACAGGCCCTCCAGCCATTCGAACGTGGAAACGCACCGATGACACCTCGCCTCTTGATAGCCGCACTCGGTCTCCTCTGTTTCGCCCTGCCCGCTCATGCCGATGGCGAGATACAGAAACTCATCACCCCAGCCGACAAGGCACGGCTCGACAAATATGGCGAGACCCGCAAGGCAGCCCTTGCCGAGGCGAAGGCAGGCAACCCGGCCGAGGTCAAGCAACTCGATGCCCTGCTGGCAAAGCCGCTGGTGGCCTTTTCCGACAAGGACCTGACCGGCAGTTGGCGGTGCCGCACCATCAAGGCCGGCGGGCCTTTGCCGCTCGTCATCTATGGCTGGTTCAAGTGCAAGGTGACCGACGACGGTTCCGGCTGGCGGCTGGAAAAGATCAGCGGTTCGCAGCGCACCAAGGGCCGCTTCTTCGACGATGGCGAGAAACGCGCGATCTATCTCGGCTCCTTCTATGTCAACGATGATCCGGCAAAGCCCTATGGAAGCGGCCCGCAAACCGACCAGGTCGGCTACGCCTTCCGCAACAGCGCCAAGGAATGGCGCATCGAATTTCCGGCGCCCTACTACGAATCGAAGCTCGATATCATCGAATTCAAGCGCTGACTGTGTATCGAAGGCTGATCACCAAGGATTAACCCGGACACCCTAGCATCCCGTCCATTGTCGAGAACGGGTTGCTTGGAGGGGGCAGTATCCATGGCAGCATTAGAATCCAGTACGCGTCCGATCGTGGTCGTCACCGGGGGCGGCCAGCATGTCTGGGCTATGATCAATGCAATCGCCGATCGCGTTGGTCCTGTCAGCGTCGTCCTCGAAACCCCTGAATCCAAAAAGCAATTGCTGCGTGGCCGGGCTCGCCGCCAAGGCTGGATCTCCGCCATGGGCCAGCTTGGCACGATGGTGCTGAGCAGGTTGGGCAAGCGATTCCTGGCCGGCCATAGCGCGCGATTGATTGCCGAGGAGAAGCTGGAGGTTGAGCCGCGACCAGGCCAGGAGATCATCCAAGTATCCTCGGCCAATGGGCTTGAGTGCCTGCAGGTAATCCAGAAGATCCGGCCAGGCGTTGTGCTGCTCAACGGTTGCCGACTAATCTCGGCGGAGATGCTGAGCAAAATGCCCTGCCCGGTGCTCAATTACCATGCGGGCATCACGCCGAAATATCGCGGCATGAATGGCGGCTATTGGGCTCTGGTATCAGGCGATGCGCAGAATTTCGGCACGACTGTCCACCTCGTCGACGCTGGCGTCGACACCGGTGGCGTGCTGAAGCAGGCGCGCGGACGATCGAAAAAGGGCGACACCATCTCAAGTCACGCGCTACGCCAGACGGCGTTCTCGCGCGACATCTGCGTCGAGGCCGTCAGCGATGCACTGGCTGGAAAACTCACGACGATCGATCCCGGCCTGCCTTCGAAGCTGTGGTATCATCCGACGATCTGGTTCTACGTCTGGACGGGCCTCAGAACCGGCATCTGGTAGCGAGTTCCTCGCCCGTATCCGCATGCCGCACGCTGGCTCTTCCGGCGCGTCGAACCTGCCGCCAGCACACGCCGCAAACGAATAAACCCACCTTTCATTTTACGACATCCAAATGCGTCGCTTTTGAATGCGCGCGCGTCGTCCCATAACAAGCGGCCCCACTGCGCTTCCGGCAATGCTCGCAGATCGAGGAGTGAGAATTCATGGCCGATCTGATCGTCGTCTACTGGCGCGACATCCCAGCCCAAATCATCGTCAAGAAGGGCCGGCAGAACGCCAAGCGCGAACTGCCGCTGCGCTTCACCGAGGCGATCGACATGTGCGCGATGCGCACTGGCGCCGGCGGCACCGACGATTATCTGGCCGAATGGCGCAAGGCCGATCCCGTCCCGGTCGGCGATGACCTCGAAGCCGAGGTCGAGAAGGCATTCAACGATATCGACACGAAATACGACCGCGAGCGGCTGGTCGCCCTGGTCAAGGCAGGCGGCAAAGAAAATGTCTGAAACCATTCCTGCCAAGGATGGCCAAAGGGTTGTCCAGCCGGTTACCCAAGCCACTCTGGTCAAGAAGGCAGCGCCGAAATCCGACTACAAGCCGGCCGACGTGTCGCCGCAGCGGCGCGTGCAGCGTTCCTTTGCGGTTCGGCTGTGGTCGATCAGGCATTCGCGTCTGCTCGAATGGTTCTACGCCAAATTCGCCGACATGTTTCTGCTCCTCCATCCCCTCTGGAAGGGCATAGGCTACGGCCGCGTCGAAGGGCCGATCAAATTCGTCGAGAAGCGCGTCAAGGGCTTCATGTTCGACTGCCGCATGTGCGGCCAGTGCATCTTGTCCTCGACCGGCATGTCGTGCCCGATGAACTGCCCCAAGCAATTGCGCAACGGCCCTTGCGGCGGCGTCCGCGCCAACGGCAATTGCGAGGTCGAGCCCGATATGCCCTGCGTCTGGGTCAAGGCCTGGGAAGGCTCGCAAAACATGGTGCACGGCGACAGGATCCTGACCGTGCAGAAGCCGGTCGACCAGTCGCTGCGCGAAACCTCGGCCTGGCTGCGGGTGACCGCGCAGGCGGCCACCGCGCGCGAAGCGGCCGCTGCCGCCAAGAATGAGACGGCCAACACCGGGGCGTCGGCATGATCGGCCGCCAGCGCGACGAGAACCCGGCTGGCATCCACCTGCCGCTTGAGCCCTTGCCCGGCCACACCTCGCGCGGCCGGCTGGAGCGCGTGCTTAGGCGCGGCGAATTCGCGGTGACGACCGAACTCAACCCACCCGACAGCGCCGATCCCGAAGACGTCTATAACAGGGCGAAGATTTTCGATGGCTGGGTCGACGCCATCAACGCCGTCGACGCATCGGGCGCCAATTGCCACATGTCGTCGGTCGGTATCTGTGCGCTTTTGACCCGCATGGGCTATGCGCCGATCATGCAGATCGCCTGCCGCGACAAGAATCGGATCGCCATCCAGGGCGACGTGCTGGGTGGTGCCGCCATGGGCGTGGCCAACATGCTGTGCCTGACCGGCGACGGCGTGCAGGCCGGCGACCAGCCCGGCGCCAAGCCGGTGTTCGACCTCGACTGCATGTCGCTGTTGGAAACCTGCCGTATCATGCGCGACAATGGCAAGTTCCTGTCCGGCCGCAAGCTGACGACGCCGCCGCAGCTTTTCCTGGGTGCTGCGATCAACCCGTTCGCGCCGCCGATCGATTTCCGGCCGCATCGCCTGGGCAAGAAGATCGCCGCCGGCGCGCAATTCGTACAGAGCCAATATTGCTTCGACGTGCCGATGTTCCGCACCTACATGCAAAAGGTGCGCGACCTCGGCTACACCGAAAAATGCTTCATCCTGGTTGGCGTCGGCCCGCTCGCCTCGGCCAAGACGGCCAAATGGATCCGCTCGAACGTGCCGGGCATCCATATTCCCGATTCAGTCATCAAGCGGCTGGAAGGCGCCCAGGACCAGAAGAAGGAAGGCAAGCAGCTCTGCATCGACATCATCAATGAGGTGAAGGAAATATCAGGCGTTTCCGGCGTTCACGTAATGGCCTACCGGCAGGAGGAATATGTCGCCGAGATCGTCGATGAATCGGGCGTTCTGAGGGGCCGCCAGCCGTGGAAACGTGAGATCCGTCGCGACGACCAGATGGTCGCCGACCGGCTCGACAGCATCTTGCACGACGACATTACCGAAACGCAGGTGGACATGGTGAAGACCGCGCACTGATGTATGTCGCCCAAAAGTGGGAACCGGTTTTGGGACAACGACATACTTTAACTCGAGGCGAAGCGCGGACGGCCACCCATTCGCTTGAACGAAAACAGACAACGATATAAAGAAATCTTTATATCACGGCGGAGAGAATTCATGACCCGTACCATCGTCGCTTCGGCGACACGAGAAATCATCATCGGCTTCGACCAGCCGTTCTGCGTGATCGGTGAACGCATCAACCCGACCGGCCGCAAGAAGCTGGCCGCCGAGATGATCGCGGGCAATTTCGAGACCGTCATCAGGGACGCATTGGAGCAGGCAGCGTGCGGCGCCACCATGCTCGACGTCAACGCCGGTGTCACCTCGGTTAACCCGAACGAGACCGAACCCGGCCTCTTGGTGCAGACGCTGGAGATCGTGCAAGGGCTGGTCGACCTGCCGCTGTCGATCGACAGTTCCGTCACCGCAGCGATCGAAGCCGCACTCAAAGTTGCCAAGGGCCGTCCGCTGGTCAACTCCGTCACCGGCGAGGAAGAAAAGCTCGAAGCCATCCTGCCGCTGGTGAAGAAGTACAATGTGCCTGTCGTCGCCATCTCCAACGACGAGACCGGCATTTCGATGGACCCGGATGTCCGTTTCGCCGTCGCCAAGAAGATCGTGCAGCGTTGCGCCGATTTCGGCATTCCGGCGCATGACGTCGTCGTCGACCCGCTGGTCATGCCGATCGGCGCGCTCGGCGACGCCGGCCGCCAGGTGTTCGCGCTGCTGCGTCGCCTGCGCGAGGAGCTCAAGGTCAACACCACCTGCGGCCTGTCCAACATCTCCTTCGGCCTGCCGCATCGCCACGGCATCAACGCCGCTTTCATCCCGATGGTGATCGGCGCCGGCATGACATCAGCCATCATGAACCCGGTACGCCCGCAGGAAATGGAAGCCGTGCGCGGCGCCAATGTGCTGAACGGCACCGACGAGAACTGCACCAACTGGATCAGAACCTACAAGGATTACAAGCCGGCCGAAGGCGGCCAGGCGGTCGCCGCCCCGACGCAGGTCAATGCGCCGGGCGACGGCGCCGGCAATGGCGGCCGCCGCCGTGGCGGCCGTGAAGCCCGGATGGGCCGAGGATAAGCGCGCAATCGTGAACTCACCTGCAAACATCACCGATCCGCTCGTGCTTTTCATGCCGTCCGGCAAGCGCGGGCGGTTTCCTGTCGGCACACCGGTGCTTGATGCCGCGCGCCAGCTTGGTGTCTATGTCGAAAGTGTGTGCGGCGGACGCGCCACCTGCGGGCGCTGCCAGATCGAAGTGCAGGAAGGCAATTTCGCCAAGCACAAGATCACCTCTTCCAACGACCACATCACGCCCAAGGGCGCCAAGGAAGAGCGCTATGAGCGCGTCCGCGGCCTGCCCGAACGGCGCCGCCTCTCCTGCTCGGCGCAAATCCTCGGCGACCTCGTCATCGACGTGCCGCAGGACACCGTGATCAACGCGCAGACCATCCGCAAGGATGCCGACACCAGGGTCATCGCCCGCGATTCGGCGATCCGCATGTGCTATGTCGAGATCGAAGAGCCCGACATGCACAAGCCGCTTGGCGACCTCGACCGCCTGAAGATCGCGCTGATGCACGACTGGGGCCTGAAAAGCCTCGATTTCGATTTTCATCTGCTGCCGCAGGTGCAAGGTATCCTGCGCAAGGGCAACTGGACCGCGACCGCCGCCATCTACAAGGATGCCGACTCAGAGACAGCGCGCGTCGTGGCGCTGTGGCCCGGCCTCAAGAACGAAGCCTATGGGCTGGCTTGCGACATCGGCTCGACCACCATCGCCATGCATCTGGTATCGCTGCTGTCGGGCCGCGTCGCCGCCTCGTCGGGCACCTCGAACCCGCAGATCCGCTTCGGCGAGGACCTGATGAGCCGCGTCTCCTATGTGATGATGAATCCTGACGGGCGCGAAGGCATGACGGTCGCCGTGCGCGAGGCGATCTCGGGTCTCGTCGACAAGGTCTGTGCCGAAGGCAATGTCCAGCGCAACGACATCCTGGACAGCGTCTTCGTCGGCAATCCGATCATGCACCATCTGTTCCTCGGCATCGATCCGACCGAGCTTGGCGGCGCGCCCTTTGCGCTGGCCGTTTCGGGCGCCGTGCATATCAAGGCATCCGACATCGGCCTGAAGCTTAACCAGGGCGCCAGGCTCTATATGCTGCCTTGCATCGCCGGCCATGTCGGCGCGGACGCGGCGGCGGTGACGCTGTCGGAAGGCCCGCACCGCCAGGACGAAATGATGCTGATTGTCGACGTCGGCACCAATGCCGAGATCGTGCTCGGCAATCGCTCGCGCGTGGTTGCCGCCTCCTCGCCCACCGGCCCGGCCTTCGAGGGTGCTGAAATCTCCGGCGGCCAGCGCGCCGCACCGGGCGCGATCGAGCGCGTGCGCATCGACCCAGACACGCTGGAGCCGAAATACCGCGTCATCGGCTCGGAACTGTGGTCCGACGAACCGGGCTTCCTGGAAAGCGTCCAGGCAACCGGCGTCACCGGCATCTGCGGTTCCGGCATCATCGAAGTGGTGGCGGAGATGTATCTCGCCGGCATCATTTCCGAGGACGGCGTCATCGACGGCGGGCTTTCGGCCCGTTCGCCGCGCGTCACCGCCAACGGCCGCACCTTCTCCTATGTGCTGAAGGAAGGCTCCGCCGCATTGACGGAAGATGGGCCGAAGATCACCATCACCCAGACCGATGTGCGCGCCATTCAGCTTGCCAAGGCAGCGCTTTATGCCGGGACCAAGCTGTTGATGGAAAAGCAGAACACCGAGCATGTCGACCGCATCCATTTCGCCGGCGCCTTCGGCTCCTTCATCGATCCGAAATACGCCATGGTGCTCGGGCTGATCCCGGATTGCGACCTCGACAAGGTCTCGGCCGTCGGCAACGCCGCAGGTGCCGGCGCCCGCATGGCGCTGCTCAATCGCGGCTACCGCCGCGAGATCGAGGACACGGTCAGCAAGATCGAGAAGATCGAGACGGCGCTGGAACCGAAATTCCAGGAGCATTTCGTCTACGCCATGGCGCTGCCCAACAAGGTCGATCCGTTCCCAAAACTGTCGGCAGCGGTGAAACTGCCGCCGCGCAAGACGGTCAGCGAGGACGGTGTTGCCGGCGACGCTGCTCCGCGACGGCGTTCGCGCGAAGGCCACGCCGCCAGGCGTGGACGGGAATAAGCGGCCGCGCCCACCGCCTTTCCAAACTCATTTGCATGCAAATGTTTCCGGATCGCTTGATCCGGAAACCAAAACGCTGTTTTCGTGAAATTCGCCAGATACATGGCAGGCGCATTCAACCGGCATCGAATGGCAGGCTGGAGATATCTTTCAGCCGTCGCAACGCTCCAGAGGAGACAACGATGTCAATGCTCGAAAGCCTCGGCCGCTATGGCACGGCCATCAAGAATGCTCACGACCGCAGCAAGGCGCGGCGCTTGTTGAACAGTCTGCCGCCTGAGATTCAGAAGGACATCGGCTGGCCGGTGTCGCCGCGATCCAGCGAAAAGGCAGCACTCATCAACACCATCTGGAGCGCCGCGCGCTGATGACCTTCGCCGACAAATGCAAATTGCTCGGCATGCGCCGGGGATCACGCATGTCCCCGGCGACCACCAGCAACCGGCTGCGTGCCGCACTTTTGCCGCGCCGCTGAGCATCGCGGCGCGGATCACACCAGCGTGTAGATACGGCGCGAATCTTGACATTTTCGGCCACGGCACGATCTTCGAAGATAGTGGGGGTTCTCTTAGTCGGCTTTGGCCGAAGTTCGCGTATCCGCATGCCAAGTTTGAAAAGCCATGTCGTGTCTTTTGTCCTGCGGCACAGCCGCAAGCAGGCATTTGCCAGTCCGGAAAATCTGCAGCGCTGGATCGCGGCCGCGCGCGAGACCGAGAACCACCGGCCGCCCGCCTCGCTGCACCAGCGTCTCGACATCGAGATGCATACGGTCGATGGCTTCCCCGTCTACGAAATCGCACCCAGGACCGGCGAGCAGAAGCGGATTCTCTACTTGCACGGTGGTGCATATGTCTTTGAAATCACACCCTATCATTGGCACCTAATCGCCGAGATGGCGGATCGGCTGGGCTACGGGATCACGGTGCCGATCTATCCAATCGCTCCCGAACACGATTTCCATGCCATGTTCGGAATGGTTGGCGATGTCTACCGGCAGATGCTCGCCGAGACGGAAGCCGAAGACATCGTCTTCATGGGCGATTCCGCCGGCGGCAATATGGCTGTGGTGCTGACCATGATGGCCGCCGAAGAAGGACTGCCCCTGCCGTCGCGGCATGTGCTCATTTCGCCGGGTCTCGACGTGTCGCTCACCAATCCCGCAGTGTTCGAGGCGGAACGCAACGACCCTTGGCTGGGCATAGCTGGCGGACGAGAGGCAATTCGCCTGTACAGTGCCGGCATCGATCCCAGCGATTGGCACATCAGCCCGGTCTATGGAGATTTGTCCGTGCTGCCAAGAACGCTGCTTTTGACCGGCTCGCGCGATCTTTTGACTCCCGACAATCTGATCTTCGCCGAAAAAGCCCGCGCAGCCGGCGTTGAAATCGATCTTGTCTATGAGGAAGGCATGTTCCACGTCTGGCCGCTGATCGACATGCCGGAAGCCCGGCGCGCCCGCGAGCGCATCGTCGCCTTTCTCGGGGAGAGCCGGATCGTGCACGATACGAGAGTAAGGCATGAACAGCGCCCCGCCGAAGCGGCGGAGTAGCTCTATACTATCGTCCTTGCCAGCCGGTCAGAACTTGCCGGTTTCCCGGAAGACTTCGAAAGTCGCGCGGATGTGGTCGGCAACGGCCTTGACCGGGGCACTGGCATCCGGCGCCACCACCATTGCCAGATTGTAGGTCCCGATGTCGGGCATGCCGTCCTTCGGGCAGAGTTCGACCATGTCGTTGCCGAGGAACGACTTCGGCAATGGCGCCACGGCGAGATCGGACATGATCGCGGCGCGCTGGCCGGCCGTGTGCGCGCTCATATAGGCGATGCGGTAGTTGCGGCCCTCGCGGCCAAGCGCGTCGAGCGCCCCGGCACGCCAGGCGCAGCCCTCTTCCCACAGCGATACCGGCAAGGGCTCGCGCAGATGCGCACAGCCGCCCTTGGCACCGGCCCAGACGATCGGCTCGGTCAGCAGCACCTCGGCGCCGAGCGCGCTGGTCTTGTAGGAATTGGTCAACAGCGTGATGTCGAGCGCCCGGTCGTCCATGCGCCGGCGCAGATTGCTGCTCTGGTCTATGGTGACGTCGACGGCGATCGACGGATGCGACTGCGCGAAACGCTTCAGCACATGCGGCAGCACGCGCTCACCGTAATCGTCCGGCGAGCCAAGCCGCACCACACCGACAATGTCGGGAATGATGAACTTCGACACCACCTCGCGATTAATGGACAGCAGCCGGCGGGCATAGCCGAGCAGCATCTCGCCGTCCGTGGTCAGCGACACCGAGCGAGCGTCGCGCGCGAACACGGAGCGGCCGAGAATGTCCTCGAGCTTCTTGATCTGCATGGAAACGGCCGACGGCGTGCGGAACACGGCATTGGCGGCGGTGGTGAAGCTGCCGGTCTCGGCAATCGCCACGAACGTGCGCAAAACATCGAGATCGAGCAGTGGCAGCGGATGATTGAGCGGGGCGTTCATGGCAACCGACCTTCAATTTTTCTGATACAAAACATCATTCCATTTCGTTTGATTGAACATCAGATTGGGAGGATAGTCAACTCCATCGAAGCAGTAGCTGCCACGAGCAGCCATGAAACGACCTCGACACAGACCTGCATTCGACACGAAATGAAGTTGAAACAAACCCGCAGTAGCCAACTCGCTGTCTGGCACTAGCCAACCCAAAGGAGAAAGAGATGTCTATCCTGTCGTCCCTTGGTCGCATCGCGACCGAATTCAGCGCGGCACGCGCGCGCTATCAGACCGAGCGCGCTATCCGCTCCCTGCCGATCGAACTGCAGAAGGACATCGGCTGGCCTGAAGCTTCCGACACCAAGACCGGTACTCGCAATGGCATCGAATCCTGGGCTGGAGCAAAGTAGATCGTGTGTACCATGTGCTGAAGGCCTGCCGCGCAGCCCGCCCGGCAGGCCTTCTCTGTTTTACTTGTATTCAACTGAGCTTTGGAGCCATGTCGCCGGCGCATGACGCATATGAGAAAGCCGCATAGCGGCTCCTGTTTCCAATTAATGCCTTGTAAATAATCGTAAATTTTGGGCACCTTGCTCAAATCTGTCGCAATCGATGTCGCATTTCATATCAAGCGCTTCGCTTTTGCGATTTAGTTTCTACTTACACAAGCCTATATCAGCGCCAGCAAACGAGCTGCCCCACTCCATCAAGCGAAGGCGACCCGTCTAAGCAACAAATGGAGATGATTATGAAGCTTTTTGCACGCCTCTTTGCCCGCCGCGAAATGAACCTGACCACCGCTCTCGAGCGTCAGCGTCTTGCCAACACCATGCCCGGCCAGACCGGCGCCATGAATGCGGCGCGCCTCGGCTTCATCGCCTGAAGATTTCTAGAGGCAGCGCATCCCTGCCGCTGCTTTAAAATTGCAACGCCGCCTGGCTCCAGCCAGAGCGGCGTTTTGTTCTGTGCGCAGGCCGTACGTTGCCCGTCCCTTGAACAGTTCGTGCCACTTCCAGGGCTCGCTGCACGCCGATTGCCCATTTGCGACCCATGTCGCAAATTTAATCTTGTCGTAGCGGCGTAGCCGATTGACAGACATGGTTTTTCCTGATGTCGCTATGCTATTCGCGACATCCTGTTCGCGCCATGGCTGTGTGAGGTTCCCTTGAACGCGGTAAAGCATCCGATCAAGCGATCGTTTGTATTCTTCCTTATTCCCGATTTCACCATGATCGCTTTTGCGACCGCGCTCGACCCGCTGCGCTCGGCCAATCGCATGCTCGGCTACGAGGCCTATCGCTGGCGCCTCGCCAGCATCGACGGCAAGCCGGTGCGCGCCTCGAACGGGGTCGAATGCGCGGTCAACACCTCGCTCGAGGATGAGCGCAAGAAGATGGCAGGTCCCGACCGGCCGAACATGGCCATCGTCTGCAGCGGCATCAACGTCGAGCGCTACCAGAACAAGTCCGCCTTCGCCTGGCTGCGCGAGGAATACAATCGCGGCGTCGCCGTCGGCGGCCTGTGCACCGGCGCGCATATCCTCGCCGCCGCCGGCCTGTTGTCCAACAAGCGCTGCGCCATCCACTGGGAGAACCTGCCGGGCTTTTCCGAGGCGTTTCCGAAGGCCAATGTCTTTGCCGACCTCTTCGAGATCGACCAGAATATCTACACCTGCGCCGGCGGCACTGCCGCGCTCGACATGATGCTGAAGCTGATCGGCGACGACTTTGACGAGAACCTCGTCAACCGCGTCTGCGAGCAAGTGCTGACCGACCGCGTACGCAGCCCCACCGACCGCCAGCGCCTGCCACTACGCGCCCGCCTCGGCGTCCAGAACTCGAAGGTGCTGACCATCATCGAACTGATGGAGGGCAATCTGTCGGAGCCGCTGTCACTGATCGAGATCGCCGACCATGTCGATCTGTCGCGCCGCCAGATCGAGCGGCTGTTCCGCACCGAGATGGGCCGCTCCCCTGCCCGCTACTATCTGGAAATCCGGCTCGACCGCGCCAGGCATCTCTTGATCCAGTCGTCGATGCCGGTAGTCGAGGTGGCGGTCGCCTGCGGCTTCGTCTCGGCATCGCATTTCTCCAAATGCTACCGAGAACTCTACGCCCGCTCGCCGCAGCAGGAGCGCGTAGACCGCAAGCAGCTGCTGGCGGCCTGATCCGATACGCCCACGGACAAACAGGCTAGTGTCATGATATCGTCAGGCAGCGGCGCCCCGCTGCCTGGAACCAACCTCAGTAATCGTCGCAGGTGCATTCCGCCGAGGAGATACGGTCGTTCCAGTCACTGCCGCCCAAATTGCGGATCCTGCGCGTGATCTCGATCGAGCGGCCGCCCATCCTAGAATCCTCATAGGCCACGAGCGTGCAGCCGCGGCGAACGATCACCGACGACACACGGTCATTCCAGAACTGGCCGCCACGAAAATTTACGGAATCCTCGGCACCCATGCCGATGGACCGCCCGCGAAAATTCCCGTTCTCGAACATGATACAGGCAGCCTGGTTGTATTGGGCGCTGGCGACGTCGGCATACAGCACGGACGCGACTGCGGTCAGGATGGCAAGACGTCTCATCGGTTTTTCCTCGGTTCGGCAGCGCTCCTGGCTGGGTCACGCGGCCTGCCCAGTTTGCCACTGCTTCGGTCGCGGAGGCAAGCCTGGAGCGTAAGCCCGAACAGGTAGGCAGCGGGGCAAGAGCGGGAGCCGGTTCGGCAAAGATCACGCTCAATGGGGAAGAGCTTTAGCGGCTGTCGAACATCCAGCTGCGGTTTCGCCACATTTTCTCGCCGACCAGACAGTCGGTGGTGGATCTCTCCTGTGCCAATATCACCGGCGGATGCGCGGCTTCTTCCGCCGCCCATTGCGGCGAGGCCGGGCCGGCGAGTTCCAACACCAGCTTGCGGCGAATGGCTTCGGGAAACTGCGTCCAGTCATTGACCGGGATCATGAAGGCTCCGGGACCACCAATGACGCAGTCGCTGTAGTAGCGATCGAGATTGCTGACGTCGTAGGCGCCGGTGAAGCCGCCTCGCGTCATCAGCGGCAGGCCGTTGATGACGATGCCTTGCTTGATCAGCTCGTCGCGGGTCAGGTTGACCGGCGCGCCCTGATTGTTGGGGCCGTCGCCCGAAATGTCGATGACCCGCTTCGTGCCTCGGTAGCCGCTTTCGGCGAACAGGTCGTTGCCGAACTCCAGCGCTCCGGAGATCGAGGTGCGCCGCGCGCTGTTGGGCGGCTGCGCCGACAACTGCGCAACCACGCGCTCGGCGTCGGTGCGGCTGGCGATCACCGTCCACGGCACGATGACGCGCTGCCAGGTGGTACCGGCCCATTCGACATAGGTGACGGCGATCTTGCCATGGGCGCCGTCGGCAATGGCCTGCAGCACATTGTCGTGCGTCAGCGCGGCTGCGTAGCCATGACGCTGGATCTCGAGCTCGTCCGGTGACATCGACAGCGAGACATCGACGGCCAGCACCAGCTCGACATCGACGGGCTCGTCAGCAAGGGACGCCGGCGCCAACCAAAACGTCAGCGCGAACGCGGCACAGCCCGAAAGCAAATGTCTAGCACAGGCAAAAGCAGACATTCCGCAAGGGTAAGCGAAAGCAGCCCGTTTAAAAAGGGAAAAGCCCGACCAAGGCCGGGCTTTGCGTTCTCAAATTCTGCTGCTTCAACTGCGCGGCTTCAAATTCTCCGGATCATAAAGCGGCTTGTAGCCGACAGCGGCGACTTCGACCGGATATGTCTCGCCGAAATACTCGATGGTGAGCTTGCGGCCTTCCTGGGCGTAGGCCCATGGCAGATAGGCGAGGCCGATGTTCTTGCCGATGGTCGGGCCATAGGCCATCGACGTGGTGAACGACCGGCGGCCGAGTTCGTCGACCAGCGTCTCGCCGGTCTTCGGGTCCATCACCGGCATCGTGCCGACAGGATAGCGGGCAACGCCTTTGGAATCGACATTACTGGTCATCACCAGCGTGCACAGCATGGCCGGTTGGTGCTCGCGGGCGCGGTATTCGACATGTTTGGCCTTGCCGCAAAAGTCGTTCTCCTTGACCTTCGGACGCGCAAGATCGGCTTCGAGCAGGTTGTACTCGGTCAAAAGGTCGGCGTTCTGCAGGCGCAGGCTCTTTTCCATACGGCGGGTGTTGGCATAGGTCTCAACGCCGAAGGGCATCACGCCGGTCGAGCGCAGCGCGTTCCAGACAGCGAGACCGTCCTCGTAGCGCATATGCAGTTCCCAGCCCTGCTCGCCGACATAGGAGATGCGGAAAGCGCTGACATCCTTGCCGCCGATCCGGACCGGCTTGATCGCCGCGAATGGGAAGTTCTCAACAGAGAGCCCGTCCGGATTCTCGACCACCTTCTGCAACGTCGCCCGGGCGTTCGGCCCCCAGATGCCGATGGTGACATATTTCTCGGTCACGTCGGTGATGGTGACGTCGAAACCTTTGTCCTGTGCCGTGCGGCGCATGTACTGGAAGTCGCGCGGACCGGCGTCGGCGCCATCGATCAAACGACAGCGGTCGGCCATGCGGATGACGGTGAAGTCGGCGCGCACCATGCCTTCCTCGTCGAGGAAGTGAGTGTAGATGCCCTTACCGATGTTGTTGTCGCCGCCGATCTTGGCCGCGCACAGCCATTCCAGCAGCGCGACATGGTCGGGACCCTCGATGTCGTACATAGCGAAATGCGACAGGTTGACGATGCCGCAATCCTCGCTCATGGCGAGATGTTCGGCATTGGAGACGCGCCAGAAATGGCGGTTGTCCCATTCGTTCTCACGCACCGGCACCCGGTTGCCGTATTTTTCCAAGAGATGCTCGTTGGCGGCGTAGCCGTGGGCGCGCTCCCAGCCGCCAAGCTCCATGAAATAGCCGCCGAGTTCCTTCTCGCGTTCCCAGAACGGCGAGCGCCTGATGTTGCGGGCTTTCGAGAACGGCTCGCGCGGATGCACCGCCGGATTGTAGACCTTCATCGCCGTCTCGGTGCAGCGATCCCAGATGAATTGCTCCTTGGTCTGGTGCGGATAGAACCGTGCATAGTCGATGGCATGGTGATCGATCGCGGTGCGGCCGTCGGTCATCCAGTCGGCGATCAGCTTGCCCATGCCGGGACCATCCTTGACCCAGATGGCGACGGCATACCAAAGGCCCCGCACCTTCTGGCTTTCGCCCATGGACGGGCCGCCATCCGCGGTCACCTGCAAGAGACCGTTGAAGGAATGGCTCTCATTGTAGCCGAGTTCGCCGAGGATCGGCGTCAGTTCCATGGCGCGTTCGAGCGGTGCCAGGATCTGCTCCATGTCGAGGTCGCGCTGTGAGGGCGAAAGCCGCGCCTGGTCCTTCTCCAGCAGGTCGCGCGGATGGCAAAGGCGCGGATTGGTCTCTTCGTAGTAACCCCACTCGATCTGCCCGCCCTCGGCGGTCTTTGGATCGCCGGTGTCACGCATATAGGCCGAGTTGCCCTGGTCGCGCAGCAGCGGCCAGCCGATCTCCTTGCCGGTGCCGGCAAACTCGTTGTAGGGGCCGAAAAAGGTCAGCGGATGGTCGATCGGCATGACAGGCAGATCCTCGCCGACCATTTCCGCGATCAGCCGGCCCCATATGCCGGCGCAGACGATGACATAGTCGGCCTCGATGGTGCCGCGATCGGTCACCACGCCTGAAATGCGGCCGTCCTTGACGACAAGCGACCGAGCCGGCGTGTTGGCGAAGGATTTGAGCTTGCCCGAGGCTTCCGCCTGGTCGACCAGCTTGCCGGCGACCGTCTGCGAGCGCGGGATGACCAGACCGGCATCGGGATCCCACAGGCCGCCCTGCACCATCGCTTCTTCGATCAGCGGAAATTTTTCCTTGATCTCGGCCGGTTCGATCAGACGGGCGCGCGTGCCAAACGCCTTGGCGGAGGCGATCTTGCGCTTGATCTCTTCCATGCGGCTGTCGTCGCCGACACGCGCAACCTCAAGGCCGCCGATACGCGCGTAATGACCCATCTTCTCGTAGAAATCGATGGAGTAGAGCGTCGTCCAGCACGACAGGAAATCGTGGCTGGTGGTGTAGCAGAAGTCGGAGGCGTGCGCGGTCGAGCCGATATCGGTCGGGATGCCTGATTTGTCGATGCCGACAATATCGTCCCAGCCGCGTTCGATCAGATGATGGGCGATCGATGCGCCGACAATACCGCCCAGGCCGACGATGACGACCTTCGCCTTTTTCGGAAACTCTGCCATTGCCCGCGACTCCAAAGTGATAAAGCGGGCGGACTATAGGGCGGAGCGGCAGGCCGATTGAAGCCTGTTTGCGACATTGGCAAAAAGCCGAGCGACCAGACGGCAGAATGCTTCACACCGGCGCCTGGGGCGGTTCGCTTTTCGGTGGGCTAACTCAGGCGAAGGCCCAGATGTCCTCGGCCTGAAAGCCGACCTGATAACCTGATGTCTTCAGCTTGACCACGACCTGGCCGATCTCCGGGGCGGGCAGCGCGCCGACCTCGACCTTGATCATGCCGGGGCGGTAGCGCTTGAGGTCCAGCTGTTCGAAGACGATCCAGTCGGCGCCCTCGCAATCGACGAGGAAAGCGTCGATATGGCTGATGCCGTTGCGATCGAGCAGCGTCTGCAAGGTCTCGGATGGCACCTCGATGTCCCTGAGATGCGGCGCGAACTTGTTGAAATTGGCGTCGGCCTCGCCCCAGGCATTCTTGCCCGACATCAGATTGGTGTCGGTGACCGACGAGCAGCCGATAAATTCGATGGGCAACGTGCCGGCCTCGAGGGCGGCGGCATCGAAGGTGTGGACGGTTATCGTGCCCTTTGTCTTCGTCACCGCCACCGGCTCGATGATGAAGCGGTCCGTGTCTGGATAATTGGCGCGCAGTCTCTTCTGGTTGTACGGGATCGGCTCGACCAGCATGGCCCGTGCACCGGGAATCCTGTGCAGCCAAGGCGTCACATCGTCGAACAGTGCGCCGTCGCAGGCGCCGACATTGACCATCTGGAACGGTCGCCCTGCACCACCAAAACGCGCCTTCAGCGCCGCCCTGGCCAGGAACTTGGTGCCGCGCAGCGACGGGCCGCGATCGAGAACGCCCTTGGGAAGAGCAAGCGACAGGGCAACGCGCGCCAGGCTGGATAGCGAACTCATGACTTGTCTCCGGGAATGATTTGCATGGCAGCGCGATTCTGGCCGCGAGCCACGGCTGCCCACAGCGCCATGAACGGCGTCGCCAGCAGCAGGAATGGCGGAATCAGATGGGGGAAATAGATGCGCGTGTCGTGGATCGGGAAGACGGTGAACTTCGCCAGCGCACCGAGCACCAGCGCCGCAAACAGGATGCCGGCGCGGCGATCGAGGCGGAAGCCGGCGCGGGCGGCAGCAAACCAGCCGGCCAGTGCCAGCACCGACACGCCGACCCAACTGTTCAGGCTGACGGCGCGCAGCAGCGAGGTGGCAAACGCCCTGAGATAGGTGGTGACCGAGAATGGCGGCTCGAATCCGTCCATATTGAAGTGCTGCTCGATGCTGGAGAACCACAGATGCGGCGCCCAGCCGGGATGATGCGCCCAGTGAGAGATGGCGAAGTAGGCCACGAAGGAAGCGGCAAAACCGGCCAGCGCACCCCATGCCCTCTGCCGGTACGCGACCAGCAGCACAGCGAAAATCGCCAGGAAAACAATGTTGTCCGGCCGTACCATGAAGGCGAGGAAGAGCAGGATCGCCGTTGCCACCTCGAGGCCGCGGACATAGGCATAGAGCCCGCCGAGCAGCAGCGCTGAAGTGAGCAGATCCGGTGTCGAAGCGCGTGCCGCATCGCCGAAATCGGCCATGATCAGCACCGCGCCGACGATAGGCGCCAACGCCAATGCCCCTGTGGAGCGTAGCCACATCAACGCGATCGCGCCAAACAGCAGCACGGAGAACACTGAGACCAGTCGCATTGCCTCGACCGGCGACATCACCGCGCTCAGTGTCGACAGGATCTCGGCATAGAGGAACTTGATCCGGTACATGCCGAGCAGTGAATGGAAGTCGGCGGCATTCTCCGTCATGTGACTGCGGAAGCCGCCTCCATCGTCGGTCAGCGCCTTATAGTCGCCTGCGGACACGCCCGATTTGACAGTGTTGTAGGCATAGTCATGCAGCGCCTGCGCATCGGGATAGGTGCCTTCCTCCGATATAGCGAGATAGGGCAGCATGTCCCAGTTGGCGTCGGGCATCACCCAGGCGGTGAACGCTGTAAAAAGAATGTAGAGCGCGAAGGCCGCCGCGCCGATCGGTGCTGCCAGCCGCGCATAAGTCCCCTCGCCCCACGCCAGACCGGCTCCGATGAGGCGGTCGAGCGGGTTTTGTGGATCGGGCGACTTGGTCAGCATCGTTGTACCCAGCGAACTCGCTTAACGAACCTGGCTTTTGACGAAATCCTTGACGATCGACACGATGCCGCGCGACAGCAGGCTGTCGAAGGCGTCGACGAAGCGGTCGACATGCTCGCGCTGGCAGATCAGCGGCGGCTCGAGCCGGATGACGTTGCGGTTGTATTCGGTGAAGGCGACCAGCACATCGTAGTCGCGCAACAGCAGCGCCCCGATGAAGCCCGACAGCGAACCCTTCAGCTTGTCGTCGAGCACGCTGACGATCGGCCGCAACACCATCGGCAAGGTCTGCGAGAAGTCGTGGAACTCCAGGCCGATCATAAAACCCCTGCCGCGCACCTCCTTGATGATCTTCGGGTACTTTTCCCTGAGCGTCTGCAGGCGCTGCAGCAAATAGTCGCCGGTGATGGCGGCATTGTCGATCAGCCCTTCATCATAGAGTACATTGAGCCCCTCGATCGAGGTGACGCAGGCCTCGCCCATGCCGCCGAAGGTCGCCATGGCATGGATCATCGCCGTTTTCGGCGTGCCATAGGCCTTCATGTAGACCTCGCGCCGCGCGATCATCGCGCCGACCGCCGCCTTGCCGGCGCCAAGCGATTTGGCCAGCGCCGTCACATCGGGAATGACGCCGTAATGCTCGAAGGCATAGAAGCGGCCTGACCGGCCATAGCCGCACTGCACTTCGTCGGCGACCCACAACACGCCATACTGGTCGCACAGCGCCCTTAGCTTCTGCCAATATTCAGCAGGCGCCTGGATGATGCCGCCGCCGCCCTGGATGGTTTCCAGCACGATGACGCCGACCTCCGGGTCGGAACGGAACAGGCGCTCGACCGCCTCGATGTCGGCAAACGGGATGCGGACCGTGTTTTCGGCCACCTTGAAGTCGGCGCGGTAGAGCTGGCCGTCGGTGATGCCCAGCACGCCCTTGGTCTTGCCGTGGAAGGAATTCTCGGCATAGACGATCTTCGGTCGCTTCGGACCGGCGGCGCGCTCGGCGAGCTTAACCGCCGCTTCCATCGCCTCCGAGCCGGACGAACCCAGAAACACCATGTCGAGATCGCCGGGCGAGCATTTGGCGATGTTGTGCGCAAGTGCCGCCGCATATTGCGACATGAAGGCGATGGCGATTTCCTGGCGCTTCTCCTCCTGGAATTTCTTGCGTGCTTCCAGGATGCGCGGATGATTGTGGCCGAAGGCCAGCGATCCGAAACCACCGAAGAAGTCGAGGATCTTGCGGCCGTTCTGGTCGATGTAGAACATGCCTTCGGCACGCTCGATCTTGATCTTGTGGAAGCCGAGCAGCTTCATGAAGTGCAGCTGGCCGGGGTTGAGATGCGCCTTGAACAGGTCGGTCATGCGGGCGACGTCCATCGCCTTGGCCTGCTCGACGCTGATCAAATCGGGCTTGGCGATGGTCGCTGGCGACAGCGACGGCGCGCTGACCATGGTGCGCAAATTGGTCTGTTCGGGCTTGGCCATGACGGTCATTTCAATCTCCTGTCTGCACGCACGACCAGGATCGGGCGCAACGAAAGCTGTTTTGCGAGCCGCTATTCGGCGGGCACATGTTTGGTGGCGACTGCGTGGCCGGCTTTCTTTGCGCGGTACTCGCTATAGGCGGCGATCAGCATGTCCTCGTCGCGATATTGCGGCACCCAGCCGAGCTGGCGCCCGGCCTTGGACACGTCGAGCACGCAGTCCTCGTCGGCGATCAGATACTGTTCCGGGTCCATGATCGGCATGTTGAAGAGGTCGAGCAGGTCGAGCGTGCGCTTGACCGCCCAGCCCGGTGTCGGGATCAGGATCGATTTCGAGCCGGCATGCCGGATCAAATCGCCGAGCAATTTCTTGACCGGCGGCGGGTTGAGCGAACCCAGATTATAGGCCTCATTAGGCACACCGGCCTTCCAGGCCGCGCGCGCGGCCTCGGCGCAGTCGAACACCGAGATGAACTGATAGGGGTTCCTGCCCGAACCGATCATCGGCACGGGAAGGTTCCAGTCGATCAGCTTGAACAGCTTTTCCAGGATGCCGAGCCGGCCTGGGCCGATGATCAGGCGCGGGCGAAACAGCGAGATCGACATGCCGCGCTTGCGCCATTCGGCCGCCAACTCCTCTGTCTTCTGCTTCGACCAGCCATATTCGCCCAGCGGCGCCACCGGGTGCTCCTCGGTCATCGGCTGCGTGACCGTGTGGCCGTAGATCATGTCGGTCGTGTAGTGGACGAGTTTTGTCGCACCGGCTCTGTCCATGGCCTGCATGATGTGCTCGGTGCCGTGGAAATTCACCGGGAAAAAGAAATCGTGCCGCTTGGCCCGCACCTGGATCGGCGACAGCATCTTGGCCGACAAATTGTAGACCATATCATCGGCCTTCAGCCCGACCGCCGCGACCGACGCCGGATCGGTGACGTCGCATTGGATAAAGCGGACGGTGCGGTACTGCGGCAGGTCGCTCTTGACGACGTCGGCGACGACAACCTCTTCACCATCGGCCACAAGCTTCGGAGCAAGGTGGCGGCCGACGAAACCGTCACCGCCGAAAATCACATGTCTCATCGAATGATCTCGTTTGCTTGGATCTTGTCGGGCATGATGGAAGCGGTCTGGTCCTCATGCCCTTGCTTACCCAAATCCCGGCCACTTTGCGCGATCAGCACCGTGCCGACGCAGATGAAGGCGATGCCGGCGATCCGCCAGCCATTGAGGTCCTCGCGGAAGACGAAATAAGCGAAGATGGCGACGGCAACATAGGCGAGGCTGAGGAACGGATAAGCGAAGGAGAGCTCGACCTTGGACAGCACATAGAGATGCGAGGCCATCGAGATGACGAAGGTGCAGAGGCCAAGGAACACCCAGGGGCTGAAAACGATCTGCAACAGCTTGACGAGCGGATTGACGCCCTCGAACGAGATCGGCCCGAGCGACATCATGCCTTGCTTCAGCATCAGCTGTGCGGCGGCATTGGTCATGACCGTAAAGAGAATGAAGACGATGTATTTCATGTGTTCCGAGCCACCCCTTCATGCTTCCTATTACAAACCAGCAAACATTTCGTGAAGCCACAAGAATGTTTTGAGTGAATCATGGATTTAACGATCGATAACCAAGAATTACTCAAGTTATATCTATTCCGCTGCCTCGGCTACGCAGCGCCGCGTGTCGAGCTTCCTTGCCGTCCGCGCCCAGAAACTCGATAGGAAGGCGGGATCGCGAAGCAACTCCAGCCGCGGCCATTCGGGAAAGGACGAAGCGAAGATGTCTGCGCCCATACGAGCATCCTTGTAGGGATTGACGGCGCCGCCTGCCTCGACGGTGATGCGATCGAGTTCCCGCAACAAGGCCAGCGTCGCAGCCCCCCTGTTGGGGAAATCCAGCGTCAGCGTGTAGCCGGGACGCGGGAACGACAGCAGCGCCGGCGAGCGGATGGAGCCGAAGCGTTTCAATACGGTGAGGAACGAGCCCTGCCCGGCTTGCCTTGCAGCCGCAAGCAATGCCGGCACGGCCTCGCGCGCCGCCGCTTCCGGCACCACGCTCTGGTGTTGGAAAAGCCCTTTCGGCCCATAAAGCCGGTTCCAGTCGCGCACGCCGTCGAGCGGGAAGAAGAAGCCCTGGTAGCCAACCTGGCGCGGCGCCGTCGACCGCCCCTTCTTCCACCTGTAGGCGGCGTTGAAGGCGGTCAGGAACGGCCGGTTGAGCACATTGAACGGCGGCTGGACCGGCACCGAGAGATTGCCACCGGCGCGCGAGGCGGCATGCGAGCCGTGCTCGGCATGATTGCCTGTAAACAGCAACCCGCGACCGCTATTGCGGCCGCCGGCAAGTTGGTCGATCCAGGCGACCGCATATTCATTGGCCTGATCGGCCGCCTCGGCCAAACCGAAGAACTCGTCGAGATCGCGAAACGGCGTCGCCTTTTCGACGATGTCGAGCGAATGAACCCGCATCAACCGGATCGAGGCAGACAGGATGAGACCGGTCAGCCCCATGCCGCCGATCGTCGCCGCAAACAGGCGCGCATTGTCTGCTGCCGAGCAGCGATAGGTCCTTCCGTCGGACCTGAGCAGCGTGAAGCTCTCGACATGGCAGCCGAAGGTGCCGCGCCGGTGATGGTTCTTGCCATGCACGTCATTGGCGATGGCGCCGCCGAGCGTGACGAATTGCGTGCCTGGCACAACCGCCGGAAAGAAGCCGTAAGGGGCGGCGTGGGCGATGATGTCGGACAACAGCACGCCGGCATCCGCCTCGAGAACACCGGTTTCGGCGTTGAAGGCGTGGATGCGGTTCAGCGATCGCATATCGACGACCGCTCCGGCCTCGTTCTGGCAGGAATCGCCGTAGGAGCGGCCATTGCCATAGGCAAGCAGCGACGCCGGCTTGGCCCGACCGCCCTTCAGCAGCGCGATCGCCTCATCGGCCCCGATGGCGCGCGGCGCCGGCGGTGTGGCAAGGCCAAAGCTTGGGAAACGTCCGGCGGCCATGCCTACCAGCCCCCGATGACCAGCATCACCGCACCGATCAGCACCACGATCTGGCTGCGCCAGTCGCGGATGATGAACACGACCGGATCGTCATGCATCTCGTTGCGGCGCGCCAGGATCCAGACGCGCATGGTGAGATAAAGCACGATCGGCGCCAGCGGCCAGATCAGCCATGGATGCGGATAGAGCTCCCGCACCGCGACACTGTCCATGTAGAGCGCCAGCACCAGCGCCGAGGAGAAGGCCGAGGCCATGCCGGCCTGGGCGACGATCTCCTGGTCTTCGGTGCGATAGCCGCGGCCGGCAATGCGCTCGCCAGGCGGAATGGCGGTGGTGCGCAATTCGACGAAGCGCTTCACCAGCGCCAGCGACAGGAAGAAGAAGATAGAGAAGGCCAGCAGCCAGAACGAGACGTCGACGCCGGTCGCCGCCGCACCGGCCAGGACGCGGATCGTGTAGAGGCCGGCGAGCGTCAGCACATCGACCAGCAGCATGCGCTTGAACGACAGCGAATAGGCCGTGGTGACGACCATGTAGCCGCCAAGCACAGCCAGAAATTCGTGCGACAAGAACAGCCCGGTGCCGAAGCCGATCGCCAAAAGCATCGCAATCGCGCCAAGTCCGAACGGGATGGACAGCGCACCGCTGGCGAACGGCCTGTTGCGCTTGGTGAGGTGTTTGCGGTCGAGCGCGAGGTCAAAGAAATCGTTGAGGATGTAGATGGCCGATGCCACCGCACTGAACGAGACGAATGCCAGCAGGCATTGCCAGATCATGTCGGTGTTGAAATATTCGTGCGAGAGCACCATCGGCACTGCGATCAGCGAATTCTTCAGCCACTGATGGACACGCAGCATCTTGACGATGGTCCGCAAAGTCGGCTTCGGCGCCGGCATCGTCTCGGCGCCATGTGCCGCCTGCCAGCGCGCGGCATGGCGGTCGGGCGCGACGACGATCGCGTTGCGCGCTGCATCAAAGACTTGGAGATCGTGACGGCTGTTGCCGGCATAGTCGAAACCGCCATCACCATAGGCTGCGATCAGCGAAGCGCGCTTCCTGCCCGAGGTGAGATTGGCGAGACCATCGGTGGCCAGCACCTGGTCGAAAATGCCGAGATGGACCGCGATGGCATCGGCGAACTTGCGCGGCGTGCCGGTCGCCAGCACGATCTTGCGGCCTTCGGCATGCTCGGTCCGGAGGCGGCAAAGCAGCACCTCGCGATAGGGCAGCGATGCCGGATCGATGTCGATGCGCTGCGCGATTGCCTGCTTCAGCCGCGCCGGTCCGCCGGCGGCCCAGAAAGGCACGAGGAAGATATAGAGCGGGTTCTTCTTGAGAAGGATGAACAGCCCTTCCCACAACAGGTCGGTCGCGATCAGCGTGCCGTCGAGATCGACCGCAAGCGGTATTGCGTTCCTGTCCGACCGCGCATCCATGTCCTACCCTGCCCGCGTAGAGTTGCGCGCCGCTTTTCGGCGTCTTGAGGCTGGTATAGCGGGCGATGACGTAGCGAACGTTAAAACGCACGGTTGCAGACGGCTGCCATGGGGGTATTTCCGGCGTCATTGTTAAACAACCGCTACCGGAAACGATAAAAGGCCGGGCAAATTCCCGGCCTCCGCAATCGTGACGCCAGGATTACTTGATGCGGGCGACACCGCCCGAAATCTCGACGGTTTCCGAACCGGTCAGGGCTTCGAGGTCGCCATTGGGCAAGGTGACGAAGCAGCCATTCGGGCAGAACTCAACCGTTTCGCCACCGGCCAACGCAAGGTCGGTCTTGCTGCCGCCCTCGGTGACGACCAGCGTTCGGGTCTCGGCGTCCTTGTTGACCGCGCTCGCGGCATGGACCGAGCCGATAGCGGCGACCAGGGCGACGGCAGCGACGAGAGACTTCCACATGGTGCAATATCGGTGTTCCCACCGCCTCTGTTGCATTTCGCAAGGCATTTTCGCCTTTGCATGGAGCTTATATGAGATGGAAGCTGAACCGCAACTGAATGCCCCATTCATGCCGCAATCGGCTTTCGATGGTTGAGACCCACCGATTCCCAGCCTAGTCCGGATCTGGCTTCCTGGTTTTGCGGGACTTGACTAGTCGCTTCTTCTCCGCCTCGGCTTCGGCCTTCACCTGCTCCTGTTCGGCGAAGTCGGCCTCGATCTTGTCGTCGTCTGTCGGCCAGGCCTTGGGCTTGTGGGCCTCGACCACGGCGCGTGGCGTCGAGGGCATCTCGATGTGTTCGCTGCTGAATTTTTCAAGCACGGCAAAACGGATGTCGTTCTGCGCGATGTTGCCGTTCATCACATCGGCCAGGAACACGCGGATCTCGAATTCCAGGGCGGCAGGGCCGAAATTGGAAAACAGCACGAAGGGTTCGGGGTTCTTCAGCACCATCGGGTGGCTGCGGGCGATCTCCAGCAGGACGGCATGAACCTGCTTGACGTCGCTGCCATAGGCGACGCCGACCTTGATGTCGATGCGGCCGAGCTTGTTGCGGTGCGTCCAGTTGCCGACGGCATTGTTGATCAGGTTCGAGTTGGGCAGGATCACCGATTGCCGCTGGAAGGTTTCGATCTCGGTGGCGCGCACGCTGATCTTCTTGACTGTGCCGCTGACATCGCCGGCAACGATCCAGTCGCCCACCTTGAACGGCCGTTCGGCCAACAGGATCAGGCCGGAAACGAAATTAGACACCACGTTCTGCAGGCCAAAGCCGATACCGAGGGAAAGAGCGCCGGCGACCAGCGCCAGGCTGGACAGGTCGATGCCCGCCGCCGAGATGCCGACCAGTGCCGCGAGCGCGACGCCGGCATAGCCGACCGCCAGCCGGATCGAGTTGCGCACGCCGGTATCGACCTTGCCACGCGCCATCACGGAACCGTCGAGCCAGCCCTGGAACCAGCGTGTCAGGAAATAGCCTATGACGAAGACGACGATGCCGGAGAGGATGCCGGTGACCGAGATCGTCACCGAGCCGATGTTGATCCCGGTTGCGAGCTTGTAGGCCCAGGCCTGGATATCGCCGGGCTGGAAACCCCACATCAGCAGGATCAACGGCAGGAACACCAGCACGATCATCACATTGATGGCAACGCTGACGACAAGGCCGAGCTGGTCGAGGGCTGTATCCTCGTAGCTGGATTTGGCCGACAGCCAGCGCCCGACGGTCGTGTTGGCGAAAGCACCCTCCTCGCCGATCGCCTGCGCCGACAGGAAGCCGATATAGGCGGTGATCAGCACGGTGCCGGTAACGACGACCTGCAACGAAACGAACAGAGCAAGGCCGATGTAACCGAGCAGCGCCGCGACGATGGTGAAAAGACCGAGCGCAAGCGCCGTATAGCGCAGCCATGCCGGCCAAGGCCGCCAGCTTCCGTCACGCGCCTTGAACGGCCTCAGCATCGCCATCAGGATCAGGATGACGCCGACGATGATGGTGGCGCCGAAACTGCGGGCGATGGTCAGCGACAGCGGCGAGCCCATTTTGTCGTTGATGACCGACAGGAAATAATTGACGCCGATGACCACGGCCATGGCGGTCGTCAGCCGCACCAGCCAGCGCGCCGGACCTGTCTCGACGGGGATAAGGCGCCAATTCGGCAGCCGCGGCTCGAGCGCCGCATTGGTCAATCGGTTGACGCAGAACACCACCCCGATGACGGCCGCGAGCGCATTCAGGAAGAGGCCGATGTCGCCACGCAACACATTGTAATAGTTGAAAAAGAACACCGTGGAGGCCAAGAACACGCCAACCGCCAGCGTCGGCAGCAAGGTCGACCAGAAGGCCACCGACAAGCGGCTGAGATAGGATGGATCCTCATTGGCAGGGTCGGCTTCGAACACGCGCCCGAACAGGCGCCGGCCACCGACCAGCAGCACCAGCGCCAGCCCGAGCGCCACGAAGGTTGCCGCCAGAATGGCCTGGAACTTGAACTTGAAAGCGAAGCTTAGCCATGACGACACCGCTTTGTAGAAATTGCCGAATTCGTCCCTGGCGTCCGAAAAGACCTGCGGGCTGAGCGCGTCGGACAGCACATAGCGCTTGGTGAGCACATTGCGGAACAGCTCGCTGCGCATGTTGCCGATCTTGTCGATCAGCCCGCTGATGCGGATCGAAAGCGATTGGGCTTGCGCAATGACGGCATTGATCTCCGCCTTTTCCGACACCAGCGCCTCGCGTTCGCCGCTGACGATGTCGGGCTCCGGCGGCTGACCCGCGGCAGGTGCCGCGCCAAGCTGCTCAAGACGGCTGTTGATCTCGCCAAGACGCGTACGGAAGGCCAGTGCGCTGTTCAGCGATTGCCGCGACAGCTCCTCGAGTTGCAAGCGGATATCGACAAGGCTGCTATCCTCCTCGCCGTCCTGCTGTATCTGCTTCTCGAAATTGTCGGTCTTGGTCGTCAGCGCCTGGATGATCTTCTGCTGGTCGGCGACCAGTCCGGCAGGCGCCTGGCCAAGCCCCTGTGCCACCGCATCGAACGACAGCGGCGCCGAGACGACAAGCGTGAGGATCAAAATGAGACGAAGCAATCGGAAAAGCATGATTTGTTGGCGACTCATCGGCGGCGAAGGCAATTTGAAAGCCTGTCCTTGATAAAGACGGCCCTATCATGGGGCAAGCCGTCGCATCGCGGACTCATCCGATCATTGACCTCACTGATCCTGACTCTCATTGAGCCCAGACCCCATTGATCCCCTGACCGATGCGTCGGCCAGTCGAAAGGCGATGGCGCAATATTGGCTTTGCCGGTGCGGCCTGCTCTATAGTCTGCCGCATCGCCCGAACCGGATGACATCAATGGCAGAGTACTCGGCCTTTTCGCTGCTCGCGAACGCGCTCAAGGGAAACAAGGATTGGAAGCCGGCATGGCGCAAGCCGGACCCGAAGGCGTCCTATGACGTCACCATCATCGGCGGCGGCGGTCATGGGCTGGCGACCGCCTATTATCTTGCCAAGGAACACGGCATCACCAATGTCGCCGTTGTGGAAAAGGGCTGGCTCGGCTCCGGCAATGTCGGCCGCAACACAACGGCGGTGCGCTCGAACTATCTGCTGCCGGCCAACACCCGCTTCTACGAACACTCGATGAAGCTGTGGGAAAACCTTTCGCACGAGCTCAACTACAATGTCATGTTCTCGCAGCGCGGCTGCCTGAACCTGGCGCACACGCCGGCCCAGTTCGACGACTATGCAAGACGCGGCAATGCCATGCGCCATCTCGGCGTCGATGCCGAACTGATGACGAAGGCTGAGATCAAACGTCTGATTCCGGCGCTCGACATCTCCGACAGCGCGCGCTTTCCGGTGGTTGGCGGCCTGATGCAGCGACGCGCCGGCACCGCCCGCCATGATGCGGTGGCCTGGGGCTATGCGCGCGGCGCCGACCGTCGCGGCGTCGACATCATCGAAAACTGCGAGGTCACCGGCTTCCTGCGCGACGGCGACCGCATTTCAGGCGTGACGACGTCCCGTGGCGACATCCGCGCCAGGAAGGTGGCCGTTGCGGTCGCCGGCAGCACCGGGCGTGTCATGCAGCTTGCCGGTATCGAGACAATGCCGATCGAGAGCCATGTGCTGCAGGCCTTCGTCACCGAATCGCTGAAACCCTTCATCGACACGGTCGTCACCTTCGGCATGGGCCATTTCTACATGTCGCAGTCGGACAAGGGCGGCCTCATCTATGGCGGCGACATCGACGGCTACAACAGCTACGCCCAGCGCGGCAATTTGCCCGTCGTCGACGAGGTGATGAGCGAAATGCTGGCGCTGTTTCCGGGCCTTGCGCGCGTGCGCATGCTGCGCTCCTGGGGCGGTGTTTGCGACATGTCGATGGACGGCTCGCCGATCATCACCACCGGCCCCCTGCCCGGCATGTATCTCAACTGCGGCTGGTGCTATGGCGGCTTCAAGGCGACGCCGGCTTCCGGCTGGTGCTTCGCCTGGACCATCGCCAAGGACCAGCCGCACGATCTCAACGCCCCCTTCACCCTCGACCGCTTCCACCGCGGCCTGGTGATCGACGACAAGGGCCAGGGTGCAAACCCGCGGCTGCATTAGGCATTAGGTAGAGTTCAATGTTGATCACTTGCCCCTATTGCGGCCCGCGCGACGTCATCGAGTTCACCTATCAGGGTGACGGCAACCGTGAGCGCCCCGACCCCGCCTCGCAGAATTTCGAGGCGTGGAACGCCTATGTCTATGACAGGCTGAACCCGGCCGGGGATCACAACGAGATCTGGCAGCATTCCGGCGGTTGCCGCACGCATCTGCGCGTCGTGCGCAACACGCTGACGCATGAGATTTCCAGCGTTGCTTTTGTGCGCGGTGATCATCAAGGGCGCGGCGATCATGGCTCCGCCGCGCGCCGCAAGGCGGAGGACAAGTCATGAGCCCGCGCCGCACCGACACCGGCGGCCGCATCGACCGGCTGAAAACCATCCGCTTCACCTTCGATGGCGCGGCCTACACCGGCCATGCCGGCGACACGCTGGCGTCAGCCCTGCTGGCCAAGGGCGTCACGCTTTACGGACGTTCGTTCAAATACCACCGCCCGCGCGGCCTGCTCACAGCCGGCGTCGAGGAACCCAACGCGCTGGTGACGGTGCTGAAGGGCGAGGTTCGTGAACCCAACATCCCAGCGACCATGGTCGAGATCCATGACGGCCTGGTTGCCATCAGCCAGAACCGCTTTCCCTCGCTTGCCTGGGACATCAACGCCGTCAACCAGCTCGGCGGCAAGATCCTGTCGGCCGGGTTCTACTACAAGACCTTCATGGGACCGGTGTTCGGTCCGCTCAAAGGCACGCGCTTCTGGATGTTCTGCGAACACTTCATCCGTCGCGCCGCCGGCCTCGGCAGCGCCGGATCGGCAAAGGACCCGGCCCGCTACGAACGCATGAACGCCTTTTGCGACGTGCTGGTGGTCGGCTCCGGCCCCGCCGGCCTGATGGCCGCCAAGGCTGCCGCCGATCAGGGCGCCCGCGTCATGCTGGCCGATCTCGAGCCGCGTTTCGGCGGTTCGGCCAACTGGTCCGATGAAACGATCGACGGCGCGCCTGCCGCCGATTGGGCCCGTCGCACGGTCGCCCAGCTCGAAGGCCGAGACAATGTCCGCCTTTTGCCGCGCACCACGGTCTGGGGTTACTACGACAACAACACGCTTGCCGCGCTCGAACGGGTCAGCGACCATAAGGATCAGCCAGGCAAGGGCGAGCCGCGCCATCGCTATTGGGCGATCCGCGCCAAATCCGTGGTCCTGGCCACTGGTGCGTTCGAGCGGCCGCTGGTCTTCCCCGGCAATGACAGGCCCGGTGTGATGCTGGCGCATGCCGCCGAGCGCTACGCCAACGAATTCGGCGTGCTGCCGGGCGAGCGGATCGCACTGTTCACCAACAATGACAGCGCCTATCGGGCGGCGGTCGCCTTGAAGAAGGCCGGTGCCGCGGTCGTCGCCATCGCCGATGTCAGGCCGGAACTTTCGCCGGAGATGCGCAAGCTGGCCGCGGAAGCCGAGGCCGAGATCTTCGCTGGCCATGCCGTCGTCGCCACCGAAGGCGGCAAGGCGCTGTCCGGCCTCAAACTGCAGCGCTTCGACATGACCAACGGCACGCTCATCGGTGATGCACGCAGCATCCATGCCGATTGCCTGCTGATGTCGGGCGGCTGGTCGCCGACCATCCATCTGGCCAGCCAGGCCGGTGCCAAGGCGGAATGGAACGCCGCCCGGCAAGCCTTTCTGCCGCCGAAGCCGACACAAAAGTGGCCCCCACAGCAATGGATCGGCGCCGGTGCCTTCACCGGCAGTTTTTCCACCACCGAAGCCATCGCCGAAGGCCGCGCCGCCGGCCTCGCCGCCGCCGGCGGGCAGAGCACACCGTCCATGCTGCCGACCGTCGAAGCAGTGCCCGGCGATCCCGATCCCGCCCCGGTGTTCGAGATCAGGGCCAAGGGCAAGAGCTTTGTCGATTTCCAGCACGACGTCACGGCTGAGGACGTGCGGCTGGCCCACCGCGAGGGCTTCGTCTCGGTCGAGCATCTGAAACGCTACACCACGCTCGGCATGGCGACCGACCAGGGCAAGAGTTCCAACGTGCCTGGCCTCGCAATCATGGCCGAAGCGCTGGGCAAGCCGATCCCCGAGGTCGGCACGACGCGCTTCCGGCCGCCCTTTGCACCGGTGTCGATCGGCTCGCTGGCGGCCGAGCGTTTTGGCGACCTGAAGCCCGAGCGGCTGACTCCGATGCATGACTGGCATCTGGCCAGTGGCGCGACGATGTATTCCGCCGGCCTCTGGTACCGGCCGATGATCTACGGTCATGCCGGCGAGACGGTCGAGCAGGCCTATGTGCGCGAAGCCAAGGCGACGCGCGAAAGCGCAGGGATCGTCGATGTCTCGACGCTGGGCAAGATTGCCGTGCAAGGCCCTGACGCCGCCGCATTCCTCGACCGCGTCTACACCAACATGTTTTCGACGCTCGCCGCCGGCAAGGCACGCTACGGGCTGATGCTGCGCGAGGACGGCCTAGCCTTCGACGACGGCACCACTTGGCGGCTCGGCGATCAGGATTTCCTGATGACCACCACCACGGCCAATGCCGGCAAGGTGATGCAGCATCTGGAGTATTTCCTCGACGTGATCTGGCCGGAGCTGAAAGTCCACGTGACCTCGGTGACCGACGAATGGGCGGGTGCCGCGATCGGCGGGCCGAAGGCCAGGCAGATCCTCGCCGCCTGTGTCACCGGCACGTCGGTCGACAACGCCGCCTTGCCCTTCATGGGCATCGTGCGTGGCGATATAGCAGGCGTGCCGGTGATGATTTGCCGGCTGTCCTTCTCCGGTGAAATGGCCTTCGAAGTCTATTCCGGCGCCGGCCACGGCACCCATGTCTGGGAAGCGCTTATTGAAGCCGGCAAGCCGTTCGGGCTGGCCACCTATGGGCTCGAGGCACTGGGCACCATGCGCATCGAAAAGGGCCATGTCACCGGCGCCGAGATCGACGGCCGCACCACGGCACGCGACCTGCATCTCGACTGGATGCTGTCGAAGAAGAAGCCTTTCATCGGCTCGGCGATGATGGACCGCGAAGGCTTGATCGCATCGGACCGCCTTGAACTGGTCGGCCTGATCGCCCTCGATAACCGGCCACTCAACGGTGGCGCCCACATCGTCGAGGAGGTTGACGAAGCCAATCCGCACGACTCCATCGGCCATATCACCGCCTGCTGCTATTCGCCGGCGCTCGGCAAGCATATCGCGCTGGCGCTGGTCAAGGGCGGCAAGGCACGGCAGGGCACGCGCGCCCATGTCTCCGATCCCTTGCGCAACCGCTTTGGACCGGTCGAGATCGTCTCCAACCACTTCTTCGATCCGGACGGGAGCCGCATGCATGGTTGAGCGCCAGTCACCCGAACCCTTGTCGCCACTCGAACCGGAATTTCACGTCGGCTCACACGGCAATTTCGAGCATGGCGTCGAGATCATCCTGACCGAGACGCGGCCTGGCTCGATCGTGCAGCTGGCAGCGTGGCCCGGCGAGGAGAAGAAGCTGATAGCAGCCATCCGCACCGTCACCGGGCTTGCTCTGCCCGATGGCGCAGGCGGCGGCTTGAGCGACGGCGTGAAATCGGTGTTCGGCTTCGCGCCGGGAAAGTTCACTATCGCCGACGAGGCCGAAGGGTTGGCCCCCGCCTTTGCCAAAGTGGTAACGCCGGCCATCGGCACCGTGACCGATCTTTCACATGGCCGCACCGCCATCCGCATTGCCGGGCCTAAGGCTGAATGGGTGCTGGCGAAATTCTTCGCCATCGACTTTTCGCTGCCGGCCTTTCCCATCGGCGCCGGCCGCTCGACCACCCATCACGACATCTTCGCCCAGATCCAGCGCACCGGCGCCGACCAGTTCGACATCTATGTCTTCCGCTCATTCGCACGCTCGTTCTGGAAGGCGCTCTGCCATGCCAGCGAGGAAGTCGGCTACGAGGTGCAGTAGGCGCCCTGTCGGCCAGGGCGCCGCGTCACTTCTGGCATCAACGCCAGCCGGTTCTGCCGCTAGAGAATCGCGCCTCGGGCGCTCATGGTTGGAAACATGACCGCCAGGCCGGTCCAAGGGGTAAATCCCGTCTCAGAGTCGGCACATTCGTTTGGTTCGAACATCTCCATGACCGCAGAACTATCCGCCGGCGCCACGGATTGCGCCGATGTGCCGGCCAGAGCCTTGCTCCTGCTGCCGCTAACGGTCGCCTGCGGCGTGTTCATGACCAGCCTCGACCAGAATGTCGTGGTGACCGCGCTGCCGGGCATCAGCGAAAGCCTCGGGCGTCCGCCCAGCCAGCTCGGCCTCTTGATTACCGTCTATGTCGCCAGCCTGATCATCTCGATGCCGCTTGGCGGCTGGGCCGCCGACCGCTTCGGACTGCGCAACGTCTACTGCTTTGCCTTGCTGGTGTTCGCCGCCTCGTCGGCGCTCTGCGGGCTGTCCGACAACATCTGGACGCTGGTCGGCGCCCGCGCGCTGCAAGGCTTTGGCGGCGCCTTGATGGGCACGCTCGGCCAGGTCGTCATCCTGTCGACCTTTCCGCGCAGCCGAACGCTGAAGATCAACATGTACATCTCGCTGGCCGGCCAGTCCGGACCGTTGGTCGGTCCGCTCGTCGGCGGCGCGCTGACCACCTACATTTCCTGGCGCTGGATCTTCTTCATCAACGTGCCGTTCGCGCTGGCTGCGGCAATTCTTGCCGCCTCGCTGTTTCCGACGATGACCAAGCCGGTGCGCACGCCGTTCGATTTTCCGGGCTTCCTGCTGGTCGGCAGCGGCATGGTCCTGCTGGTCTTCGGCATGGATTCGCTTGCCGCCAAGGATGCCGCGGGCGGCATCATCGCCGCCGAACTGGCGCTGGCGCTCGTTATCCTGACCATCGCCTCGTTCTACTGCCTGCGCGTGCGCAATCCGCTGCTCGATCTCAAGCTGTTGCGCATCCGTACCTTCCGCATTTCGTTCCTCACCGGTGGCGGGCTGGACACGATCGGCCTCAGCTCCGTCGTCTTCCTGCTGCCGCTGATGTTCCAGCTCGGCTTCGGCATGAGCGCGGTTCAGGCGGGATCGCTGACCTTCGTCGCCGCGGTCGGCTCCGTGGCCATGCGGTTCTTCATGCCGCGTGTCCTCAACCGTTTCGGCTTTCGCCGCGTGCTGGTCTACAACACGCCCATCGTCGCCGCCCTGGTTGCCGGCTTCGCGCTGATGCAGGCGACGACGCCGGTATGGATCGTGCTCACCTACATCTTCGTCTTCGGCGTCTTCCGCTCCGCGCAATGGGCCTCGACCGGCAACCTCGCCTATTCCGACATCGCGCCCGAGCAGCTCGCCCGTTTCAGCGCGCTCTATTACATATTATGGCAGCTGGCAGTGGCGATCAGCGTTGGCCTGGCCGCCGCGGCACTGTCGTTTCTGGCGGGCGGCGGCCCTGCCGTCGCCGACGACTTTCGCATCCTGTTCGTGATCGAGGGCGTCATCACGCTCTGCGCGCTGCTTGCCTACCTCAAGCTGACGCCGCAAGACGGCGTCCATGTCAGCGGCCACGGCGCACAGATGAACACGGAATGAAGCTGGCTGGCTTACTCGCTGAACGTCACCCACTCTTCCAGCGGCACGCGGTCGGTGCGGAAGGCGTTTTCAGGTTTTGACGTATCTTCGTAACCAACCGCCATGCCGCAGACGACGATCTCTTCGTCCGGAATGTCGAGCACCGGCCTGATCTGCCGGTGATAGGGCGCGAAGGCCGCCTGCGGACAGGTGTGCAGACCCCTGCCTCTAGCTGCGACCATGATGTTCTGCAGGAACATGCCGTAGTCAATCCACGAGCCCTGGTTGAGGCGGCGGTCGATGGTGAAGATCATGCCGACCGGAGCGTCGAAGAAGACGAAGTTGCGGTCGTGCTGGGCGCGCATCTTGTCGACCTCGCGGCGACCAATGCCGAGCGCGCCATAGAGGCCGAAACCGTTGGCGCGGCGGCGGGTCAGATACGGCTCGAAGAACTGGGTGGGATAATACCGGTACTCGTCCCAATCGGCTTTTTCGGCGCGAATGCCGGAATTGAGAATGGCGTCTGATATCCGCTGCTTGCTCTCGCCCTTGGTGACATAGACTTTCCATGGCTGCATGTTGGTGCCGGATGGGGCGCGCGCCGCAACCGCCAGAATGGCGCGGATGGTGTCGTCGTCGACCATGTCGGGCAGGAATGCGCGCACCGAACGGCGCGACAGGATCGCCTCGTCGACAATCTCGGCATCGCCCGCAATTCGGGGGTTATTTTCCAGCATGGGCCGTCCCTTACCCTTTGTCTCGATCGGACGTCCCCATTCGCCGCTCTCGGCGGAGCCTTTGCATGAACCGTCAAAATCGCGCAAGCAAATCTTGTGCATCCGTGAAAATCCACTTGATTTTTTCATGAGCTTGATTTCTCATGAAATTTGACAGTTATTTTTCATGAAGAGAGCGTTTTGCCTTCGACTACCGCAAGAACATTGCAGGGACCTGACGAACGCGTGCTGGCCGGCGACATCAGGGCCTTGCGCAAGGCGCGCGGGCTGACACTCGCCGAGATTGGCCTGAATCTTGGCCGTTCCGTCGGCTGGGTCAGCCAGGTCGAACGCGGCCTGTCGACGCCATCGCTCGGTGACCTCAGGGCCTTCGCCGAACTGTTCGGCGTGCCGATCAGCCTGTTCTTCAGCCATGACGTACCTGTCGAAAGCGAGCGCGGCGTGGTCGTGCGCGCCGGCAGGCGCCGCACGCTTGGCACAAGCGAATCCGGCCTGGTGGAGGAGCTTCTGTCGCCCGATCTCGGCGGTAGCTTCGAGATGGTGCGTTCGGTCTTCGCGCCAGGCGCGGAACTGAAGGCCGAGGCGCAGCGACCGACCGAGGAAGCCGGATACGTCGCCTCCGGACTGTTCGACATCGAGATCGGAGGTGTCTGGCATCGGCTTGGCGAGGGCGACTCCTTTCGCTTCGAAGGCAAGCCCTACCGCTGGCGCAATCCGGGTGCCGAGCCGGCAATTGTCATCTGGGTGGTTTCACCACCCGTCTATTGAGTTCAAGTTTGGAGAAGAACATGGCGGGTTTGCCGAGCACGGCGCGCGTGGTGATCATCGGAGGCGGTGCCGTCGGCACCTCCTCGCTCTACCATCTCGCCAAGGCGGGCTGGACCGACTGCGTGCTCTTGGAAAAGAACGAGCTGACTTCGGGCTCGACCTGGCATGCCGCTGGCAACGTGCCGACTTTCTCCTCGTCCTGGTCGCTGATGAACATGCAGCGCTATTCGACCGAGCTTTATCGCGGGCTGGCCGACGCGGTCGACTATCCCATGAACTATCACGTCACCGGCTCGCTGCGCCTTGCCCACACGAAAGAGCGCATGCAGGAATTTCAGCGCGCCAAGGGCATGGGCCTCTACCAGGGCATGGACATCGACATTGTCGGTGTCGACGAGATCCAGCGTCGCTATCCCTTCATCGAGACGCATGATTTGAAAGGCGCGCTCTACGACCCGAGCGACGGCGACATCGATCCGGCGCAGCTCACCCAGGCGCTGGCCAAGGGTGCGCGCGACATGGGCGCGAAGATCATCCGCTTCTGCCCGGTCACAGGCGTGCGCCGTGAGAACGACGAATGGGTGGTCGAGACGGCACAAGGTGAGATCCGCTGCGAGATCGTCGTCAATGCCGCCGGCTACCGCGCCGCCGAAGTCGGCCGGATGTTCGGCCGCGACGTGCCGATGATGGTGATGAGCCATCAGTACATTTTGTTCGAGGAGATTCCCGAACTGGCGGCATGGTCGAAGGAACAGGGGAAGAAACTGCCGCTGCTGCGCGACGTCGACACCTCCTACTATCTTCGCCAGGAGAAGAACGGCATGAATCTCGGCCCCTATGAGCGCAATTGCCGCGCGCATTGGGCCACCCACAACGACCCGATGCCGGAGGATTTTTCCTTCCAGCTGTTCCCCGACGATCTCGACCGGCTCGAACATTATCTGGCCGACGCCGTCGCCCGCGTGCCGATCCTGGGCACCGCCGGCCTGTCCAAGGTCATCAATGGCCCGATCCCCTACACGCCGGACGGCAATCCGCTGATCGGCCCGATGCCCGGCGTTCCCAATGCCTTCGAGGCCTGCGTCTTCACCTTCGGCATCGCCCAGGGCGGCGGCGCCGGCAAGGTGCTGGCCGAATGGGTGACAGAGGGCCAGACCGAATGGGACATGTGGTCATGCGACCCGCGCCGCTTCACCTCCTTTGCCGCGGCGCCGGACTATTGCGTCGCCAAGGGCATGGAGATCTACGGCAACGAATACGCCATCCAGTTCCCGCGCCATGCCTGGCCGGAAGGCCGCGACCGCAAGCTGTCGCCGATCCATGATCGCATCAAGGCGCTCGGCGGCCGCTTCGACGCCTATAATGGCTGGGAGCGCGCCACCTGGTATGCGCAAGAGGGCGATGATATTTCAGAGGAAGCCACGCTGACCTTCCGCCGCGAAGGACCCTGGCACCATCGTGTGCGTGAAGAATGCCTGGCCGTGCGCGACGCCGCCGGCATTTTGGACCTGCCGGGCTTCTCGCGCTTCAACCTCGAAGGCCCGGGTGCCGCCGAATGGCTGAGCCTGCAGGTCACTGGGCTGGTGCCGAAGCCAGGCCGCATCGGCCTGGCCTATTTCGCCGACGACAAGGGCCGTATCGTCACCGAAATGTCCGTGGTGCGCCACGACGACAACCTGATGACGCTGATCACCGCGGCGGTCGCGCAATGGCATGATTTCGAGTGGCTGAAATCGCGCATGCCTGAAGATGCGACCTTCAAGCTGATCGATCGGACCGAGGAATTCTCGACCCAGATCCTGGCAGGCCCGAACTCGCGAAAAATCCTCGCTGATGTCTGCGAAGCCGACCTCACTCTGCCATGGCTGACGCATCAGGAGACAAAGATCGCCGGTCGCTGGGCCAAACTCGTGCGCGTCTCCTTCGCCGGCGAACTCGGCTGGGAAATCCACACCAGGATCGACGACACCGCCGCCATCTTCGATGCCATCTGCGCGGCGGGACAACAGCATGGGCTGAAGCCGTTCGGCATGTATGCGCTGGATTCGCTCAGGCTCGAAAAAGGCTACCGCACCTGGAAGGGCGACCTGTCGACCGACTATTCGATCCTGCAGGGCGGGTTGGAGCGCTTCGTCAAATGGGACAAGCCCGACTTCCGCGGCAAGGCGGCACTCCAGAACGAAAAGCAGCAAGGCGTGAAGAAGCGCTTCGTCACGCTGGTGGTGGAAAACCCCGGCGATTGCGACGCTCCGTCAGTTTCTACACTCTGGCATGACGGCAAGATCGTCGGCGAGACGACGTCGGGCGGCTGGGGTCATCGCATCGACAAGTCGATCGCACTCGGCATGCTGCGCGCCGACCTGGCCGAACCAGGTACATCAGTCGAGGTCGAAATCTTCGGTGACCGCTTTCAGGCGATCGTGCAGAAGGATGAACCGCTGTGGGATCCGAAGAACGAAAGGCTGCGCGCATGAAGAAAATCATCCTCACCGATGGCGGGATGGGCCAGGAACTGGTCCGCCGCAGCAAATCCGAGCCGACACCGCTTTGGTCGGCCAGGGTGCTGATCGACGAACCCGATTTGGTGCGCGACCTGCACGCGGAATTCATCCGTGCCGGCGCACGTGTCATCACCATCAACACCTATTCTGCGACACCCGAACGCCTGGCGCGCGAGGGCGCGGAAGACCTCTTCAAGCCATTGCAGAAGCGCGGCATCGAATTGGCCAGGCAGGCCCGCGACGAGGCCGGCGATGCAGCCATCGCCGGCTGCCTGTCGCCGCTTTTCGGCAGCTATGCACCGGCACTGACCATTTCCTTCGAGGACACGCTCGATATTTACCGCCACATCGTTGCCGAGCAGGCCGATGGCGTCGACCTGTTCCTGTGTGAAACCATGGCGTCGGCGGACGAAGCCCGCGCGGCGGTCACCGCGGCATCGGAAAGCGGCAAGCCGGTATGGGTGTCGTGGACGCTGGCCGACCACGGCAAGCCACGGCTGCGCAGCGGCGAGACAATAGCCGCCGCGGCAGGCGCGCTCGATGGCCTGGCAGTCGCCGCGCGGCTGGTCAATTGCTGCCGGCCGGAAGCAATCGCCGCGGCTTTGCCTGAACTGATCGACCTCGGCGGCCCGGTCGGCGCCTACGCCAATGGCTTCACTTCAACCGAAGCACTCAAGCACGGCGGCACCGTCGATGTGCTGCACGCCCGTCACGACCTTGGCCCGGATGCCTATGCCGACCAGGCGATCGGCTGGGTCGAGGCTGGGGCAAGCATCGTTGGCGGCTGCTGCGAAGTCGGACCGCCGCACATCGCCGCCCTGCGCGACCGGCTCGAACAGGCCGGCTACGAAATTTCGGGAGTTTTGCATGCCTAGACCATCATCGCGTATTTCCGGCATCGTGCCTTCGGGCAAGGACGGCTGGGAAGTCCATTTCGCCGCCTGGACGCGCAAGGAGGCCGGCGAAGACATCATCATGCTGTCGGTCGGCGACCATGATTTCGACACGCCTTCGCAGACCATCGAAGCCTGTGTGACCGCGGTTCGCGGCAGCAATCATCACTACACCCCGCTTCCCGGCTTGCCGCGCCTGCGCAGGGCGATGGCGGCGGCCTCGACCGCCTGCACCGGCGTCGAGACGTCGCCGGATCAGGTGATCGCCACACCGGGTGGCCAGGCCGCACTCTACGCCGCCGTGCAGGGCGTGCTCGACCAGGGCGATCACGCCATCGTCGTGGCGCCCTATTATGCCACCTATCCCAACACGTTCAGCGCCGCAGGCGCTGATTTCACCGTCGTTGAGACACCGGCCGAGGATGGCTTCCAGCCGCGTGCCGACATGATCCGCGCGGCAATCCGGCCGAACACGCGCGCCGTCCTGATCAACACGCCGAACAATCCGACAGGAGCTGTCTATTCGCGCGAGCGGCTGGAGCAGTTGGCAGAAGTCTGCCGGGAGCACGACCTCTGGCTTCTGTCGGACGAAGTCTACTGGACGCTCGGCGGCGGCGAGCACGTCTCGCCGCGCTCGCTGCCAGGGATGGCCGAGCGGACGCTGGTCATCAATTCGATGTCCAAGAGCCACGGCATGACCGGCTGGCGCATGGGCTGGCTGACGGGACCGGAGGAGATGATCACGCTCATGATCAATCTCAATCTGGTGACGACCTACGGCCTGCCGGCCTTCATCTCGATTGCTTGTTCCGAGGCGCTGGAGAACCGTTACGGTGTCAAGGAGATCGCCGAACGTTACGCGGCACGCCGCACCGTCTTGCTCGACGCCCTGCGGGGCATGAACGATGTCACCGTGCGCGGTTCGGAGGGCGGCATGTATGTCATGCTCGACATCTCGGCCGTCGAACCGGACGACGAGAAATTCGCCTGGGCCCTGCTCGACAGCGAAAAGGTTGGCGTCATGCCCGGCTCCAGCTTCGGCGAAGCGGCCGCCGGCCACATTCGCATCAGCCTCTGCCAGCCCGAACCCGTGCTGCAGGAAGCTGCACTTCGTCTGCGCCGCTTTGCTTCCAGCTACCGTCGCGAGGCAGCATGACCGCCAAGGCAATTCCCGCCAAAGCAAGAGCGGTCATCATCGGCGGCGGCGTTTCCGGCTGTTCGGTCGCCTATCACCTGGCCAAGCTCGGCTGGACTGACATCGTGCTTCTCGAACGCAAACAGCTGACGTCGGGCACGACATGGCACGCCGCCGGCCTGATCGGCCAGTTGCGCGGTTCGCAGAACATGACACGGCTGGCCAAATATTCCGCCGATCTCTACGTCAAGCTGGAAGCCGAGACCGAGGTCGGCACCGGCATGCGCCAGGTCGGTTCGATTACCGTGGCGCTGACCGAGGAGCGCAAGCACGAGATCTACAGGCAAGCGTCGCTGGCGCGTGCCTTCGATGTCGACGTGCGTGAGATTTCGCCCAGGGAAGTCAGCGAGATGTACCCGCATCTCAATGTTTCCGATGTCGTCGGTGCCGTGCATCTGCCGCTCGACGGCCAATGCGACCCCGCCAACATCGCCATGGCCCTGGCCAAGGGCGCGCGCCAGCGCGGCGCCACCATCGTCGAGAATGTGAAGGTCACCAAGGTCCATACCAAGGCCGGCCGCGTCAGCGGCGTGTCCTGGGCACAGGGCGAAGACCAAGGCACGATCGAAGCCGACATCGTCGTCAACTGCGCCGGCATGTGGGCGCGCGAACTGGGAGCGCAGAACGGCGTCACCATCCCGCTGCATGCCTGCGAGCATTTTTACCTCGTCACCGAACCGATCCCCGGCCTCACCCGTCTGCCGGTGCTGCGGGTGCCGGACGAGTGCGCCTACTACAAGGAGGACGCCGGCAAGATGATGCTGGGCGCCTTCGAGCCGGTGGCAAAACCCTGGGGCATGGACGGCATAAGCGAGGATTTCTGCTTCGACCAGTTGCCGGAGGACATGGAGCATTTCGAGCCGATCCTCGAAATGGGCGTCAACCGCATGCCGATGCTGGCAACCGCCGGCATCCACACCTTCTTCAACGGTCCTGAGAGTTTTACGCCCGACGACCGCTACTATCTCGGCGAGGCGCCGGAGCTGTCCGGCTACTGGATGGCGACCGGCTACAACTCGATCGGCATCGTCTCCTCCGGCGGCGCCGGCATGGCGCTGGCGCAGTGGATCAATGACGGCGAAGCCCCGTTCGACCTGTGGGAAGTCGACATCCGCCGCGCCCAGCCGTTCCAGAAGAACCGCCGCTATTTGAAGGAACGCGTCTCGGAAACGCTCGGCCTGCTCTATGCCGACCATTTCCCTTATCGGCAGATGGCGACCTCGAGGAATGTCAGGCGTTCGCCGCTGCACGAGCATCTGAAGGTGCGCGGCGCCGTGTTCGGCGAAGTCGCCGGCTGGGAGCGCGCCAACTGGTTCGCCCGCGAGGGCCAGGAGCGCGAATACCGCTATTCCTGGAAGCGCCAGAACTGGTTCGACAACCAGCGCGAAGAACACCTCGCGGTCAGGAATGGCGTCGGCCTGTTCGACATGACCTCCTTCGGCAAAATCCGTGTCGAGGGCCGCGACGCCAGCGCTTTCCTGCAAAGACTGTGCGCCAACCACATGGACGTCGCGCCGGGCAAGATCGTCTACACCCAGATGCTCAACCAGCGCGGCGGCATCGAGAGCGACCTGACGGTTTCGCGGCTGTCGGAAACGGCTTTCTTCCTCGTCGTCCCCGGCGCCACGCTGCAGCGCGACCTGGCTTGGCTGCGCAAGCACGTCGCCGACGAGTTCGTCGTCGTCACCGACGTGACGGCGGCCGAAAGCGTGCTCTGCCTGATGGGCCCGGACGCAAGAAAGCTGATCCAGAAGGTCAGCCCCAACGATTTTTCCAATGATAAAAATCCGTTCGGCACGTTCCAGGAAATCGAGATCGGCATGGGCCTGGCCCGCGCCCACCGCGTCACCTATGTCGGCGAACTCGGCTGGGAACTCTATGTCTCGACCGACCAGGCGGCTCATGTCTTCGAGGCGATCGATGAGGCCGGCGCCGAAGGCGGCCTGAAGCTCTGCGGCCTGCACACGCTGGATTCCTGCCGCATCGAAAAGGCCTTCAGGCATTTCGGCCACGACATCACCGATGAAGACAATGTGCTGGAAGCCGGCCTTGGCTTTGCGGTGAAGACCGCCAAGGGCGACTTCATCGGCCGCGATGCCGTGCTGCGCAAGAAGGAAGCCGGCCTGTCACGCCGGCTCGTCCAGTTCCGCCTGAAGGATCCAGAGCCCCTGCTCTTCCACAACGAAGCGATCCTGCGCGACGGCAAGATCGTCGGCCCGATCACTTCAGGCAATTACGGCCATCATCTCGGCGGCGCGGTCGGGCTAGGCTATGTGCCATCCGAGGGCGAGAGCGAAGCGGATGTGCTGGCTTCATCCTACGAAATCGAGATCGCCGGCGAGCGCTTTGCGGCGGAAGCCTCGCTGAAGCCGATGTATGATCCGAAGGCCGAGCGGGTGAAGATGTAGCGCCTCTTACCCTCCCCCTTGTGGGGAGGGTCGGCTCGCGGTCGGAGCAGAGCGGAGATTGCGGGACGGGGTGGGGATAGCGCCCTACGAGACCCCGCTTCTCAAAACCGCTCCAGCTTTGCCCGCACCTTCGCCAGAAACGCCGCCCTTGTTGCCGGCGTCGAGGCATCCATCAAATAGTGTGCCAGGAAAAACGTCCGGCAGCGCGCCGCGCATAGCGCCCGCATGCCGCGCAGCAGGGTCTTGCGCCCCGGCTGGCCGACGACGACGCTCCACCAGGTCGGCGCGCCGCAGGTGGTGATGACGCCAACCTTGGTTACATGCGTCATCAGCGACTTGATCCGCCCCTTGCCGGCCGGCAACTTGAAGGCGACGTCCGTCGCCCACACCCGGTCGAGCCAGCCCTTCAGCATCGCCGGCAGCCCGTACCACCAGGTCGGATAGACAAACAGGATCGCTTCGGCCCAGTTGAGCAGCTCGAAATGCGGCTTCAGCGCCGGGTCCTGCGGCGCCTGGTCATTGTAGGAGCGTCGCTCGTCGCAACCCATCACCGGGTCGAATTTATCGGCGTAGAGGTCGAGCAGCCGCACCTCCCAGCCTCGTCGCATCAGCACGTCGATGGCGGTGTCGCGAATTGCCGCACAGAAGCTGTCCGGCACCGGATGGCAGTAGACCACCAGCGCGCGCATCAGAAGGCATCCATGCTGGCCGCGACCTTGGCCATGAAGGTCTTGCGCGTGCTGTCGGTCGACAGATTCATCGAATAATGCGCAAGATAGGTCACCGGCGCGCCCGGTTTGACGGTGGCGCGCAGCATGCGCTTGATCAGTTTGCGCGGCGGATCGCCCATCAGCATGGCGCGGAACCGGCTGCCGCCATAAGTGGTCACCGCCGCAACCTTGCGTATGTTGTGCAGCGACGGCTGCGCCTTGCCGTCGACCAGCTTGAACGACACGCCGGGAAGGAAGACGCGATCGAAAAAGCCTTTCAGTATCGCTGGAAAGCCATAGTTCCAGACTGGATAGGAAAGCACCAGCGCATCGGCTCGCAGCAGGCGTTCGACATAAGGTGCGGCAGCGTCAGCGGCGCCGCGCGGATTGTGGTAGTCCAGCCTTTCCTGCCGCGTCATCCGCGGATCGAAATCCTCCGCGTAGAGGTCGCAGTCATCGACCGTATGGCCCGCCGCCGTCAACCGCTCTACGATCATGCGGTGCAGGCCGGCATTGAAGCTGGTCTCGACCGGATGGGCGTAAAGGACGAGGATGTTCACAGGGGAATATCCCCTAGGTCAGTGCGAGGCACCCCCCTCTGCCCTGCCGGGCATCTCCCCCGCAAGGGGGGAGATCGGACTGCCGTATCGCTTTCGCTAACTGTCGACGCCGCAGAATGGTCGCGACTCAAAGGCTGCCAATCTCCCCCCTTGCGGGGGAGATGTCCGGCAGGACAGAGGGGGGTACTCAAGCGCAAACCTCTCCTCATCCCACTCTCTGCAGCCCCTTGAACAAAAAAGTCCGACCCGAACGGTAGTCGTAGTCCGGGTTCTCCCAGGCGATCATCTTGCCGGGGTTGAGCAGGCCTTGCGGATCGGTCTCGCGCTTGAAGGCGAGCTGCACCGCGTCGGTCTGCTTCATGCCGCCCTCTTCCAGCGTGTAGCGATGCGGGTTGAAGATCGGGCAGCCATTCTCCTCATGCAGGCGCACGATCTCGTCGAGCCGAGCCTCGCTGGTGAACTTGACCAGCGGCAGGCCGAAGCAGGTGATGTTGCCGTCCAGCCGCACGAATTCCAGATGCGAGAAAACCTCGCCCGGAAACATCTTGTCCATCTTTTCGACCAACGCGAGCTGGTTGGGAAAGGGATAGAGCGACTGCAGATAGGTAATCGAAGGATCGACGCGCAGCGCCCTCAGCGTCGTGTGGTTCCAGGCCAGCTCATAGGCCGGCGGCAGCCCCTTCTTTTCGTCCAGCGTTGCGGTTGCGGCATTGTAGATCACCTCGCCACCGGCCCGGCCGGTGAAGGCCAGTAAAGCGTCCAGCCCATGCCGCGCCACCATGACGACGCAGATGCTCTGCCCCTGCTGCAGGAATTTCTGGTGCCGCTTGAAATAAAGCTGTGGCACGGGTGCCGCTATCGGCGTGATCAGCTTGGTCAGGATACCGTCCTGGCACGCCAGTGCATTTCCATAGCGGGCCGCATCCATGAAAGCGTCGAAGCCGACGATGACGTCGATCCATTCATAAGCCGCGGTCAGCGGCATCTCGACCTCCGATATGATGCCGTTGGTGCCGTAGGCATGGGTCACCTTGTGCAGATCCTCGCCGGTGAGTTCGAGCGCTTTCGGCTCGGCCTCCATGGTCACCACGCGCAGCCGGAGCACATTGCCGAAATCACGCAGGCCACCGAAATTGATCGAGCCGACGCCGCCCGAACCGCCGGCGATGAAGCCGCCGATCGAAGCGGTGTTGTAGGTAGAGGGCGATAGCCGGAGTTCCTGCCCGGAATGCGCTCGCGTTGCCTTGTCGATATCGGCCAGAATGGCCCCCGGTCCGGTCACGACGCGACCCGGGGCGATCGACTTGATCTCGTTCATCTCGGCAAGGTTGAGCACGACGCCGCCGGAGAGCGGCATCGCCTGGCCGTAATTGCCGGTGCCGCTGCCGCGCGGTGTCACCGGCACGCCATGGCGATGACAGGCGGCAAGCACGCGGATCAGTTCGGCCTCGTTCTTCGGCGTCACGATCAGATCGCCGGTGACATGGTCCAGTTGCTGCTTCAGCACCGGGCTGTACCAGTAGAAGTCACGGCTCTTCTGCTGGACGATGGCCGGATTGTCGTCGACCTTGAGCCCGTCAAGATCGCGTTTGAGCGCCGAAACGTCCATCATTCCACCATCAGTTCGTCGAGTTCGGCATAGTCGGGCAATTGCCGGTCGATCGCCTTGCCGCCGCGCACCACGATGCGATCCGATTCGGGCCGCGAGAGCAATTCCGTCCAGCTTCGGCCTTTGAACAGGACAAAATCGGCATCGCCGCCGGCGGCAAGCGTGCCGAAGCCATCAAGCCGCATCACCTTGGCCGGCGTCGCGGTGACCGCTTGCGGCCAGTCGGCGACCGGATGATCGAAGTGCAGGATGCGCGTCGCCATGCGGTAGACCTCCAGCATGTCGAGGTCGCCATAGGCATAAAATGGGTCACGCGTATTGTCGGATGCGACGGCAACCGCAATGCCCCTCGCCTTCATTTCGTGCAGCAGCGTCACACCACGCCAGCGCGGCGTGGTGCCGTCGCCGCGCCGATCCTGCAAATAGAGATTGCACATCGGCAATGAAACGACGGCTAGCCCTGCCTTCGCCACCTTGTCCAGCGTGTCGAGCACGTCGAGGTCCGGCTGGCGCGCAAGCGAGCAGCAATGGCCGACGAGGATCTTTCCTTCGAAACCGTTCCAAAGAGCGGCCTCGGCGATCTTCTTCAGCGATATGGCGGAGATGTCATCGGTCTCGTCGGCATGGAAATCGAGATCGAGGCCATGCTTGATCGCTTGCGCGAAGACATGGTCGAGCAGTTCTTCGAGGTCCGGCACCATATAGGTGACGACACCGAGCACGCCCTTTGCCGCGGCAACCCTCTTTGCCAGCCTGTCGAACCACTTTTTGTCGCGTACGCCTTCGATGCGAGCAAACAGGCGCCCTGCAACTCGATGCGGCCGCGCCATGCCTCGCGCATCGCCTCGAACACCGGCCAGGAGATTTCCTCCTGCGGCGCGACGCTGTCGAGATGCGTGCGCAGCGCCCTGGTGCCATGGGCGTAGGCTGAGCGCAGCGAGAAATCCATCCGTTTCGCAACGTCCTCGGCGCTCCAGCGTGCCACACGATCGGCGCCGGCGGCATTCAGCGCGCCCAAGAACGTGCCGTCGGGATTGGGCTTTCGCGGCCAGATATGGCCCTTGTCGATATGCGTGTGGCTGTCGACGAAGCATGGCAGCACGATGCGGCCGCCAAGATCGACGGCATCAGCAGGCGCTGCACGACCGTGGGCGGCAATGCCTGCGATTTTGCCGTCCGCGATAGTGACGTCGGCAAGCGCAAAGCCATCCCTGTCGAGAGCAGCGCCAAGGCCTGGGGTCAGGGATGCGTGAAGCCTGACATTGGCGAGCCGGTATGAACCTGTGTTCGGAATCAAGGGCCTAGCGCTCCTGCTTCAGTGCGCTTTCGTGCCAGCGCCGCAAAATGAGATGCGAAATCAGCGACAGCACGAGGAAGATCAAAATGCCGGTCAGCGAGATCAGGAACAGCGCCGCGAACAGCCGCGGCGCGTTGAGCCGGTAACCGGCCTCGATGATGCGCGAGGCAAGGCCGGACGACTGGCCGGTGGTGCCGGCGACGAACTCGGCCACCACCGCGCCGATCAGCGACAGGCCGCCGGCGATCTTCAGCCCGCCGAGGAAATAGGGCATCGCGGCCGGCAGCCTGAGATAGCGCAATTGCTGCCAGCGCGTCGCGCCATTGAGCTTGAATATGTCGCGCAGATTGCGGTCGACGGAGTTGAGGCCAAGCGTGGTGTTGGACAGGATCGGAAAGAAGGCGACGATCCAGGCGCACAGCAGAAGCTTGGTCGTCTGGTCGTTCACATAGATGTTGATCAGCGGAAAGATCGCCACGATCGGCGTCACCTGCAGCACGATGGCGAAGGGAAAGAACGACATCTCGACCCATTTCGATTGCGCGAACAGCACCGCCAGCCCGACCCCGCCGACGACCGCCAGAGCCAGGCTGAGGAAGGTGATGCGCAAGGTCACCAGCAGCGAGGAAAACAGCAGGCCGGCGTCGTTGTAGAGCGTCCACAGCACCACGCCCGGGCGCGGCAGGATGTATTGCGGAATCGCGTTCCAGACGCAGATGCGATCCCACAGCCAGATCGCCAGGATCATGATCGTTAGCGGCAGCAGCCAGCGGCCGATCCGTTCGAACCGCTCTTGGCGCACGCGGCGCGCTTCCTCGGGGTCGAGTTCGAGCACGCGCTCGTCAATGGCCGTCATGATGCGCGCCTGCTGTTGAATTGATGGCATTGACCAACACATCGGAGGCCTGACGGCAGAGTGCCGCATAGTCGGGCGAGGTGCGAAACGCCTCGTCGCGCGGATAGGAGGCCTCGATGGCGAGTTCGTCGAACACCCTGCCCGGCCGCGCCGCCATGACGACGACGCGGTTGGAGAGGAACACGCTTTCAAAGACGCTGTGGGTGACGAAGACGACGGTGAAGCGTTCGTCCTGCCACAGTTCCAGGAGATCGTTGTTGAGCTTGAAGCGGGTGATCTCGTCGAGTGCCGCGAACGGTTCGTCCATCAGCAGCACGCGCGGTTTGGTCACCATGGCCCGCGCGATCGAGACGCGCATCTTCATGCCGCCGGACAGTTCGCGCGGCACCGCGTCTTCGAAACCGGTTAGATGCACCCGCGCCAGCATTTCCGTGATCGCCGGTGTCGCCTTGGCGCGCGAAATGCCTTTCAGCCGAAGCGGCAGCCAGACATTGTCGAAAACATTGGCCCAGGGCAGCAGCGTCGGCTCCTGGAAGACGAAGCCGATGTTCGAACGGTCAAGCGAGCCACCGCCGCGCCAGTCGAGCACGCCGGAGGTCGGCGTCGACAGGCCGGCGATCAGCCGCAGCGCCGTCGACTTGCCGCACCCCGACGGCCCAAGCAGGCTGAGGAAATCGCCTTCCCGGATGGTCAGGTCGACGTCGCTGAGCGCCGTCACGCCGTTGGAAAATACCTTGCCGACGCCGCGCAGCGCCAGAAGCGTCGGGGCCGTACCCGACACAGCCGGCGCTGGCGCCACTTTTTCCCTTATCATGCCGGGACCGGCCTATTTCTTCAGCTCGAGCCCGACGCCCTTGTTGATGAAGGTCAGCGTGTAGGCCTTCTTGATGTCGATGCCGTCGGGCGTGACCTTGGCCTTGACCATCTTGTCGTAGAAGCTCTTGATCCGCTCGTCGGTCATGGCGCCGATGCCGAGCTTTTCGGTGTCGCCGGAATCGGCCAGGCCGAACTTCTTCATCTGCTCGATCGAGAACGCGATCTGCTCGTCGCTCATGTCGGGATTGTCTTTCTTGATCAAGTCGTTGGCGGCCTTGTTGTCGCCGTAGAGATATTTGTACCAGCCCTTGGCGGAGCCATCGACGAAGCACTGGACCACCTCCGGCTTCTTGTCGATCGTGTCCTGCATCACCTCGATCGTCGTCGAGTAGGTATCCCAGCCATAGTCGGCGAGCAGGAACTGGTTCGGCACGAAGCCGCCTTCCTTCTTGACCGCGAACGGCTCGGAGGTGACGTAGCCCTGCTGGATCGACTTCTTGTTGGCGAGGAAGGGAGCGGTGTTGTAGGTGTAGGGCGCGCGCTTGGAGGCATCGAAGCCGAGTTCGATGACCATCCACTGGAAGAAGGTCTGCACGCCCTCGTCACCCAATATGTACTGGTCGGCGTTCTTCAGGTCCTCCCATTTGTCGAGCCCTTCGCCGGGATGGGACATGATGACCTGCGGGTCCTTCTGGAAATCCGCCGCCACCACCCGCATCGGAATGCCTTGCTGGACGGCATCGAAAGCCGACAGCAGATTGCCGCCCATGTAGAAATCGATCTTGCCGGCCAGCAGCATCGGCCGGCCGCTGACCTGCGGACCGCCCTGCATAATGGTGACGTCGAGGCCGCAGGCAGCATAGGTGCCGTCCGCCACGGACTGGTAATATCCGCCATGCCCCGGCTCGGCCAACCAGTTGGTGCCGAAGGTGACTTTCTCATTCGCAGCAGCACCCAGCGTGCTGGCTGCAAGCAGGGCCACAACCCCCACCGAGATCTTCTGTTTTCCGTACATCGACACCACCCTCTGTTTGCTCCGGCGCGCCACGCGCCAGGCTCGACACCAAAGATTCAAGAAGCAAGACACATGCCACCGGCGTCTGGCGCCGGGCCGCCCGCTTGAAAGACGTTGCCATGCCAAGCGCGGACGGGTCATGCCGTACGGAAGGCATCGTGCCTATTTTTTGAACGGCTGTCCATAATCGCCCGGGCAACATGCACCGCCATCTTGAAGGTGCAATGGGTCGAGCCTTAGGCTACGGCCAAACCGGAGATTGCCATGTTCAGATTCCTCACCCCGAAGTCGATAAAGCCGCCCTTTGCCCGCTACAGCCACGGCGTCGAGGTACCGCCTGGAAAGCGGCTAGTGCTGTGCTCGGGTCAGGTCGCCATCACCGCGGACGACCAGATTCCCGAAGAGGCCGGCGCGCAGGCCGAACTCTGCTTCCGCAACATCGAAGCGATTCTCCGCGAAGCCGGGCTGGGCCTACGCGACATCATCCGTATCAACGCCTATGTCACCGACCGCGCGCATCTGCGGCCCTATATGGATGTCCGCGACCAGCTGTTTTCCAGCCCCGCGCCGGCCTCGACGCTGATGATCGTCTCCGGCTTTGCCCGACCCGAATTCAAGGTCGAGGTCGAGGCTATCGCGGCCGGGTGATCGACAGACAACCTCCGCCGCGCTAGGTCTGGCCGTTCATCGAAGAGGCATGACATGACTGTTGCGAAGAAACGCGCGTGGTGGGGCGACTACCGGACCACCGAATACGCCTCGATCGATCCGGAGGCGACGATCGCCGTGTTGCCGGTGGCGGCGATCGAGCAGCATGGGCCACATCTGCCGGTCTCTACCGACACTTCGATCATGAACGGCATGCTCGACACGGTTATTTCGCGCCTGCCCGACGATCTCGACATCCGCATCCTGCCGGTCCAGGCAGTGGGCAAGTCGAACGAACATCTGCACGCGCCGGGCACCCTCACTCTGCCGGCAACCACGCTGATAGAAGCCTGGACCGAGCTTGGCCTGTCGATCGCGCGCGCCGGGGTGCGCAAGCTGATCGTGGTCAATTCGCATGGCGGCAACGAAGAGATCATGGGCATTGTCACGCGCGAACTGCGCGTGCGTGAAAAGATGCTGGCGGTAAAGACCAGCTGGCAACGCTTCGGCCGCCCGTCCGGCATGTACACCGAGCTCGAGGACCGCCACGGCATCCATGGCGGCGATGTCGAGACCTCGCTGATGCTGCATTTCCGGCCGGACCTCGTCGACATGGCCAAGGCCGACAATTTCGTTTCCAATGTCGCCAAGGCCGAGAAGGAATTCTCGCTGCTGCGCCACACCGGCACCCACGCCTTCGCCTGGATAGCTGGCGATCTCAACCCGAACGGCGTCGTCGGCGATGCCAGCATCGCGACGGCGGAGAAAGGCCGGCTGACGGCAGAATATCAGGCCGACGGCTTCATCAGCCTGCTGCGGGATGTCCGCAAGGCGAAGCTCGCGGACTGGTTGACGTAGCCTCCAAACCAGTGGTCTGGCATCGAAAGGCAAACGCTGTCCTCTTGAACAAACCAGGCGACGGAGGGCGGATCAGACGATCACGCTTTTGCACAGAGAGATTTCCGCACAAGAGATTTTGACAAACTTTGCCAAAATGGGCCATACTGGACGGGATATGGAGGCCAGTATGGCAACGATGAACGTATCATTGCCCGATCCGATGAAAGATTGGGTTGAGGCGCAAACCGAAACGGGCCGCTACGCCAACGCGAGCGATTATGTGCGCGATTTGATCCGTCGGGATCAGGAGCGCAACGACAAGATTGCCGCCATGCAGCGCTTTGTCGATGATGGCTTGAAGAGTGGCATCGGCAATCGATCCAGGGACGCGCTTTTCACGGAGGCGGTTAAACGCGCTGAAAAGCCATCCGGCAATAGGTAGTGGGATTTCGCCTTTCTTTAGCCGCGGAAGAGGACATCGTCGGTATTGCCGAGCAAGGGGTGCGCCTGTTCGGCGCTGTGCAGGCCAGACAGTATCATGACGAGTTGTTCACGATCTTTGACCTGATCGCTGCCAGTCCCCGAATAGCGCGAGAGCGGCTTGAATTGAGGCCACCGATGCGTATCCATCCCTTCAAAGCCCATCTTGTCGTCTACCGGATCGAAGCCGACGACGACGTGTTCATTGTCCGGGTACGCCACGGGCATGAAGATTGGGCGAATGAAGGCCACTCGATAATCGAACAACGACATGGGGCAGCTAGCTGTCGATCCTCAGCGCAAAGGGCGTGCCTTCAAAGGCATCCGCACCGCGCCCGATCGATTCGATTGCCTCGATCATGCGGCCGTTGCGATCAAGCAGCGCATCGGCCACCGCAATCAGCCGCGGATTGGGTGTCGCCGATGGCGACAGCGTCCGCAATGTCTGAGCCAGTTCGGCCTCATCGCGTTTCGGCGCCAATGCCGCCGCAATGATGTAGGCGGAGGCGGTCGAGCGGCTGATGCCGGCATAGCAATGCACGAGCATCGGCCTTGCCCGGTCCCAGCGGCGCGCGAAATCGAGCAGGTTACGGACATGCTCCTCGCCCGGCATGGTCATGCCGTCCTGCGCCGCCGCGATGTCATGCATGACCAGATGCAGATGGTTTTCTCGGGCGATCGACGCCGGACGGACCACCTCCGTTCCGGCGGCAAGCAGCGACAGCATGCGGTCGGCGCCGGTCCTGGCCACCGTTTCCTCGATCTTTGCCAGCGAACAGACATGGATCATTGTTCCGAACCCTTCGATTGATCCTCGCGCCGCGACGCCCATTCGGCAAGAGCGGTCTCGAGCCGCTGCCATTCCTCCTCACTTCCCGGCAGGCCGGCGCGCAGAACGTCAGGCCGATCGGCAAAATGGCGAAGCAGGATGCCGCGCTCGCCGAGCGCGGCAAACAAATCGGCGGCATTGGTCAAACTGAGGAAACGATACAATGTGGTGCCGCCCGCTACGGGTACGCCGAAGCGGGCCAACAGCGCGTCGAGCCGCGCCGATGCGCCGGCAAGAGATGATCGCATCGCGTCCTGCCAGTCGATGTCGGCAAGCGCGCGGATGCCGTATTCCAGCGCCGGGCCGGCGACGGCCCATGGCCCGAATTGCGTCTCAAGCCGTTCGACCGTCGCTACATCGGAAAGTGCAAACCCGAGCCGCAGCCCGGCCAGGCCGAAGAACTTGCCGAACGAACGCAGGACGACGATACCGCCCTGGCCGACATCGCCGCAGAGGCTATGCTCGCGCGGCCCAACATCCATGAACGCCTCGTCGACAACCAGCAGCCCGCCCTTGGCGCGCAATCCGGCAGCCAGAGCCAGCAACCGGTCGCGCTCGATGACACGTCCATCCGGATTGTTCGGATTGACGATGATGGCAAGGTCGGCGTCCGCCAGGTCAGCGAAATCGCCGACCTCGGTCACCGCGTGCCCGGCGATCACTGCTGCGCGGGCATGTTCGGCGTAGGTCGGACCCAGCACCAGCGCCCTTCCGGGGGTAATCAGCGAGGCGACGCGCGGCAACAGGATCTGCGTGCCCGGTGCCGCCACGATGTTGGCTGGCGACGGCGCCCCATAGGCACTGGCAGCGATCTCTGTCAGCTCACGCGTGCGCGCGGCTTCCGGCAACCGCGACAGCGAGGTGGCGGGCAGGTCGAAAAGCGGGTAGGAGTGCGGATTGATACCGGTCGAGAGGTCGACGAATGGCAGCAGGGCGTTGGGAAAAAGCCCCCTCGCGCGGCCAAGACTTCCACCATGGTCCACAACCGCCCCATTAAGAAGCTTCATGTCAGTCCTGATCGCTTTCCTGTCATTGGCCGTCGAATTCGCCCTCGGTTACCCCGATTGGCTGTTTCGCGCCATCGGCCATCCGGTGACGTGGTTCGGCAGGCTGATATCCTTTCTCGACCACAGGCTCAACCGCGCCACTGATCCCGACGCGCTGCGTCGCAAGCGTGGTGTCCAGGCGCTGCTGGTCATCGTGCTGGTGCCGGCGATAATTGGCCTGGGCGTGCAGATCCTGTTCTGGTTTGTTCCCATGGGCCTCGTCATCACGGCCCTTCTGGCAACGTCGCTTCTGTCGCAAAAGAGCCTCTATGAGCATGTCGAGGCGGTGGCTGACGCGCTCGACACCGGCGGCCTGGCTTTGGGCCGCGTTGCCGTTTCGCGGATCGTCGGCCGCGACCCTGAAACGCTCGACAGGGCCGGCGTCTGCCGCGCGGCGATCGAGAGCCTGGCCGAGAATTTCTCTGACGGCATCGTCGCCCCTGCCTTCTGGACCGGCGTCGGCGGCCTGGCCGGCGGCGCCGCCTACAAGGCCGCCAACACCGCCGATTCGATGATCGGCCACCGCACCCCGCGCCACGAGGCGTTCGGCTGGGCAGCGGCGCGCTTCGACGACTGGATCAATCTGCCGGCGTCGCGGCTGACGGCGCTGCTGATCGTGCTGGCGGCGTTCCTCGTCAAAGGCGCTGATGCGAAAAATGCCTGGCATGCGGTATTGCGCGACGCGAAAAAACATCGCTCACCCAATGCCGGCTGGCCGGAAGCGGCGATGGCTGGCGCGCTCGGCCTGGCGCTCGCCGGGCCGCGCAGCTACGGCGGCGTCCTGGTCGACGACGTCTTCATGGGCGAAGGTGGGCGGCGCGAAGCCGACAGCCTCGACATCAGGCAGGCGCTGAAACTCTATCGCGTTGCCGACTATCTGCTGATCGCCCTGTTCGGGTTGGTTTCGGTCGTTGTCATCGTGACGTGATCTCACGCTCCCCCTTGTGGGCAGGGCTATCGCATATGGAATTCCTGAGATGTCTGCCCGGCACGGACCCCCACCCCTAGCCCCTCCCCACAAGGGCGAGGGAGACTTCCGCTGGCGCCGACCCAAGCGAATCGCCTGTCTTTTCGGCGCCAAAGAAGAATTAAAGGCACGCGGCAGCGTTCCCTCCCCCTTGTGGGGAGGGTTAGGGTGGGGGTCCCTCTTCGCAAGAATCCATATGCGATAGCCCTGCCTTCAAAGGGGGTAAGAAGCCTCAGAACTCGATCCCCTGCTGGGCCTTCACGCCCGCGGAAAAATGATGCTTGGTCACGCCCATCTCGGTGACGAGGTCGGCCGCCTCGACCAGCGCCGGCTTGGCGTTGCGGCCGGTGACCACGACATGCAGGCCCTCGCGCCGCGCTTTCAGCGCCGCAACCACCTTGTCGAGATCGAGATAGTCGTAGCGCAGCGCGATGTTCATCTCGTCGAGCACCAGCAGGCTGATCGACGGGTCGGCCATCAGCTCGAGCACCTTGGCCCACGCGGCTTCGGCCGCGGCGATGTCGCGCTTCAGATCCTGCGTTTCCCAGGTGAACCCCTCGCCCATCGCGTGCCAGACGACGCGGTCGCCGAAGGCGGCAAAGGCATCCTTCTCGCCGGTATGCCATTTGCCCTTGATGAACTGGACGACGCCGACGCGCTTGCCGTAGCCGAGCATTCGCAGCGCCAGGCCGAAGGCGGCTGTGGTCTTGCCCTTGCCCGGTCCGGTGTTGACGATGAGCAAGCCCTTCTCGACCGTCTTGCTCGCCACCTCGGCATCCTGCACCGCCTTGCGCTTGGCCATCTTGGCGCGGTGGCGTTCTTCGTCCTTATCGTCGATGTCGGTCATGTCATTTCACCTTGAGCGGTAGCCCCGCCACCATCAGCAGCACCGTATCGGCGACGGCGGCGACCTGCTGGTTGAGCCGGCCGGCGGCATCGCGAAACCGGCGCGCCAGTGCATTGTCCGGCACGATACCTTGGCCGACTTCATTGGACACCACGAACCATGGCCCGCGCGGCCGCGACAGCACGTCCGCCAACCGACGGCATTCAAGCTCGAAATCGTGTTCGGCCAGCATGTGGTTGGTCAGCCACAGCGTCAGGCAATCGACAAGCACCGGCCGATCGTCCGGCAAGGCGGCAAGCGTACCGGCGAGATCGAGCGGTGCGTCGATGGTCGTCCAGCCTTCGCCGCGCCGCGATCGGTGCAACGCGATGCGTTCATGCATCTCGTCATCATAGGCTTGCGCCGTGGCGACATAGGTCCAGGGCGGCGGCAATGCGGTCGCCAAAATTTCGGCGTGGGGGGGGGGGGGGGGGGGGCGGCGCGCCGGGGGGCCGGGGGCGGGCGGGGGAGTCTGCCGAGAGGAGGGCGGGGTGGGGTTAAGGCACGTAAGACGGGGGCCCACGAAA